>CAZBVH010000017.1:0-25117 GCA_964495315.1 uncultured Candidatus Bathyarchaeia archaeon
GAATATTGAGGAGAAACGGATTATGGCCGTCGGAAGGAATATGATTGCTGGCGAAAATCTATGTCCTGCCATCCAATTGGTCAGCTCAGCTGGCGACGTCGAATAAGCAAGTGCGAACATGGCGGTTATTAGGCAGAGATTTCGTAGAATCTGGGAGACGAAGAGTAGCGTTGTACCTACCGTGAAGGCCACTCTGCCAAAAAGTGGGAAACCTTCTGGAAAAAGCTCAAGAATAGTGATGCTCACCAGCTCGGCTGGATATACCACGTATAGCCTTGGATCCCACATGAAAAGGTAAGGACTCACGTAAAAGGTTGAGACTACGCGCAGGATCGCTAGGCTCCAAAAGAGTGTATACCACCATCGTGGGACCCTGGCTTTTATGCATATAATGAGTTCGACTGCAAGTATCGCCATGAGATATAACGGGTCTTGATACTCGCCGCCTATCAACGAGAGTGCTGAACATATGAGTATTTTGGGTACGACATGCATCTTGTGGAGGAATGTAGGCTGCCACTCGTACTCTAGCAGAACAACCATTGTTTTCTCACTCCTTTCGGATGAAAAAAGGGGGGAAAGATGGGAAGTAGTAGCGCGTGCTACTCTGCCCTGAACATTGCCCTAAGAGCATATTCGGTTCCCAGGGTTCCTATGAAGTACATGAGAGTCCCATGGACAAGATTTGGTGTTAGCCACGCCAAAAGCCATGCCATGTAGGCTGCGCCTGGTTGACTATAGACGGCTCTTGTGACGGCTGCTGTACCCATGTAATCACAAGTCATCATCAATGCGTATACTGCGCTTCTCCATATAGGTACTCTGCCGCCTCCTTTGATCCTTGCCGGCTCAAGAAAACGGAACGATTGCATGGCAAAGAGAACGTACCACCAAGCCTCTATGGGAAGAGCGGCGACTATAGATACCGGTGAACAGCCATACCAGAGTATGCATCTTATTATGATGTTTGTCATTGCCATCACACCGGTTATGAATGTTCCATAGAAGATGGAGATGAATGGGTCTGAGAAGAGAGTTAGGTCAAACCCACCATAGCTTATTCCGGCGGCTGCAACGGTAAACCCAGTCGATATGGCTATGCCCACAATGTTGTAAGTGCTCCAGAAAGGATAGACGGTACCTTTAACGTATTTTCCCCGTGGGGCAGGCCACTCTGGACGACCCCTATACTGGTCCTGGACTACGAGTAGAACCAATGGTGGAAAGAGAATATAATTTGATATCGCATAGGCAAGCCCTCTCATCGGTGAACCTGCGACCCCGCAGGGTCCAAGTGGGTCCCAAGGTCTCATAACAAAACCGAATGCTATGTAACCTATGATACCTAGAGCGGACCAAATCATGAGTATGCGTTTAGTACTGTCGCGTGTGAATCTATATATGAACCCGTGTTCCGGTCTGTAAGGCAATTCTTCCTCCTTTGTTATTCTCTCATACCTCCAGCGAAGTAATCCGTTGGCACCGATATTTATCATTTACCCCCTCCGTTGCAGTCAAAGCTTGAGTATTTGGTTTGGGAATCAGGATGGAGCACGCGCTAGGGGAGATTGTGTGGCTTGAAGAACCCTATAGGAATTAACGGACAGTTTTCCAGTCTGGATCTCAAGTCAATCGTTTTCAGTGACTCTTCGCACAAGTTCTCGTGGGTTGTCCCGAATAACCTTCATAGCATTCTCTCTCTTCAGGCCAGCCCCTAGGGCTATCTGAAACGCTTGTTCTTGCGTGAGAAACTCTCCGAGTTGGTGGAGGTCCGTGTTCAGGAGCAGTTTGGCTCCTGTTTTCGTTGCAAGCCTGGCGATATACCCGTTGGTCCAGCAGTGTCTTGACCGTGATGTGATTTCCAGGTAAACTCCATTTTTCTCAGCCAATCTGGCTTCCTCCTCAGTCAACAGTCCGGGATGCGCCAAGATGTCGACACTGCCACACGTGAGTGCCTTCAAGTTGGTTTTAGGGGGAACTGGTTCTACTATGGTCTCTCCGTGAGCCACAACTAGCTTAGCCCCAAGCTTCCTCGCGTCGCGAGCGAACTCATCAATCAAGGCAACAGGAGTGTGGGTGATTTCCGCCCCAGGGATCACTGTTAGGTCGAGATGCTTGTTAAGATCCTTTGCGACCGATACTATCGAAGAGACAACCATTTTCAAGTTCGAAGAGTCTACATGATCGGTTATTGCTATGGCTTCATATCCGCGAGCGACCGCCTCCTGGGCTATCCCACTAGGCAGTAGGCTCCCGTCACTGAAGATCGAATGCATGTGCAGATCGATGCGGCGTCCTATATCATTCTTCATCTCTACTCATCCCTTTTCTGCCTTGTTTCCAACGTGTGGAAGAATCACTCTCAACCCACCTTTCTCAATCGTTCTGAAGAAGCAGGATGCGTATCCCTTGTGACAGGGGTACCCGATCTGCTTGACCACCAGTAGAAGCGCGTCCTCATCGCAGTCCACCAGTATGCGCTCTACTATCTGAAAGTGACCTGAGTGCTCCCCTTTCAACCAGAGCCTCTGCCTCTCTCTACTCCAGAAGTGCGTTCTACCGGTCAGGAGCGTCTTTTTCACGGCTTCTTGATTCATGTATGCGACCATCAGCACATCTTTCGTAGAAGAGTCTTGGACGATTGCTTGTATCAATCCGTGAAAGTGGTAGTCCAACGACTTGGCTATTCGTTCGGCTTCAGTTTCTGTCGACATCACAAGAAGAATCCTCCATCAGAGTAGTCGCAATGTCATAGAAGAATCATTACAAGAATAAGATTGCGTTTTCGACGATGCTAAGTTGTTTGCAGTCGTATGTTCTCCGGCTATTCCTAGTTGCGCAGATCTTATTGACAAGAAAGGGTTATTCTGTAGCTATTCAGCGTGCTTGTAAGATTGAATCAGTCAACGTGCAGGTAGAGTGGAATGAGATCCAGAGAAATCGTCGAAAGAGACCTTAAAGTCATTTCTCCAGCTCAGAGAATCGTCTACTACCCATTTGTAGTGGAAAAGGCTCAGGGAGCAAGAATGTGGGATGTCGATGGAAAGGAATACATCGATTTCCTCTCAGGAGCCGCCACAACTAATGTCGGACATAGACACCCAAGAGTCGTAGCAGCCATAAAGAAACAATGTGACAAGTTCATTCACAGCGCATTCATATACACGTACTATGAGGGGCCGGTGAGACTTGCCGAGAAACTATGTGAGATAACACCTGGCGCTTTTCCTAAAAGAGTGGCATACGGTCTCTCCGGGGGAGACGCAAATGACGGAACAATAAAGCTCGCTCGATGCTACACCCAGAGAAAGAAAATCATTGCCTTTCTGGAGTCCTATTATGGTACTACGTATGGTGCAATCTCCCTATCAGCAATCACTCTCCGAATGAGACGGAAGATGGGCCCGTTTCTCCCAGAGATCCACCACATCCCGTTTCCAGATTGTTACCGTTGTATCTTCAACCTTCAGTATCCAGACTGCGGCCTCTACTGCCTCGATGCTGTGGAAACACTCTTTGACACCGTGGTACCCCCAGAAGAAGTTGCAGCTCTCATAGTGGAACCTATCCAAGGAGACGCCGGCATAGTTGTGCCTCCTGTCGACTACCTTCCAAAACTCAAGACCTTGTGCAAGGACCATGGTATACTCTTTGCCGCTGAAGAGGTGCAGACAGGGATCGGGAGAACAGGGAAATGGTTCGCCACTGAACATTGGAGCGTGGAACCTGACATCCTAATAACCGCAAAAGCCTTGGGTTCAGGAATGCCCCTAAGCGCGATCGTTGCGAAGAAGGAAATAATGGAGGCTTGGGAAGCTCCGGCAGGCTTCTTCACTACAGGCGCTAACCCACTCTGCTGTGCCGCTGCGCTTGCAGGCATAGAAGTAATAGAAAAAGAGAACCTACTCGAGATGGCATCCCGTACGGGTGAATACGTGAAGAAACGCTTTCAAGAGATGCAGAAGGATCACAGACTGATCGGAGACACTAGAGGGAAAGGCCTACTCATAGGGGTGGACCTCGTCAAGGATAAGAGAAGTAGGAAAGCCGCACGAGAGGAGGCTCTCAAGGTGTGCTGGAGATGCTGGGAGAAAGGACTTGTGATGATGACTCTGGGAAAGTCAGTCCTCAGGATCGCACCACCTCTCAACATTTCTAGGGAAGACGTGGACCAAGCCTTAAGCATAACAGAGGAAGCCATAGGAGACGTCGAAAAAGGAGCCATCCCTGACGCAGTTCTGAAGAACATGATAGGTTGGTGAGATCAGTAGATCATGCCCATAGCACTCTCTTCGGTGTTAAACAAACGGGATTCAAAGCAAGGTAGTACCGGGATAAGCTTCCTTCGCAGGCAGAGCCTCGGTCAAACCTAACAATAGATCTATTGAAATGTTCCCAAAGGGAAGACTCAACTTAGCACGAATCAGGATGCTAGCACTCCCTTCCATTTTTATGCACTTGAGTGCCGAGACCGCAAAGGAAAAGAGAAGGACTGGAACCTGAAGAGAACACTTCTCAGACGCTCCTGCCAAGTGCTGCCAAACTAGGGGAGGGTCGGGGCACGGTAATTCTTGCCCCACTCTATGAAGTACTCGTTGTAGTCGAAGGGCTGCGAAAGGATGAAATCCAGAACTGCAGGAGCACCCTCCTCGTTGGCTTTCAAAGCATTCCTTATTGCCGGCTCGATATCCTCAGCCCTATCGATCCTCTCACCGTAGCATTTGTTGGCCTCAGCAATCTTCGCAAAGTCCGGCTGCACCTCGAAATCCAAGTATGCACGCTCTATACCGGCTGCTTTTGCCCCAAACTTTGGCCATTCCAGGCAGAAGTTATTCATGATGGCGTAGGTCACAGGCGCGTGATACTGGACCGCGGTCGGCAGCTCCTTCATGAACATCTGGAATGCACCATCACCAGTTGTGCAGACAACCTTCTTGTCGGGTCTCACGATCTTTGCGGCGATGGCACTTACGACACCGAGACCCATGCATGTCTGGTTAGGCATTCCCATACAGTCGCCGATGTTCAGAACCTTGTAGTAGGGGAAGTAGTAGGACCAAAGATCTTGGGCACCATTTTCGTTAGAGAGGATCGTATCCTTACCGAAGACCTTGCTCAGCGTCCTTACGACCCTCTTCGTCCTTACAGTTGCAGTCATACATTCAGCCTCTATCGCAGCCTCGTACTCCTTCTTCGCCTTAACCAGTCCCTTAATCCTTGGCATGCTTTCAAGCTTCTCTTTGCGCACTCTTTCCTTGACGCCTTCGATGAGGTCTCTTAAGACTAGCTTCGCGTCACCAACGATCGGGACATCTGGAATGAAGTTTCGTCCGATCGAGAATGGGTCTATGTTTACTTGGATGAATTTGGCCTCTTTTGGGAAGTAGTTGAAACAGCCCGATTCAAGACCCTCAAGTTCACTGCCCACGGTCAGTAGGATGTCTGCCTCGTCGTAGACTGCTTTGCCAATCTTTGTGCGGTATATGCCAACTAGCCCGCATGCCAGCGGATGGTCCTCCGGAATGACTCCCCTTCCAGAAGCGGTGGTTAAGACGGGCATCGCCAACATCTCAGCCAGCTGAATAAGCTCATTGCACGCCTTCGAGAGGACAACCCCCCCTCCTGCGACGACTACTGGTCTCTCGGCCTTCAGCAAGAGGTTTACAGCCTCATTGATATCATCTGGGTCTCCCCTGGATCTTAGGGGACGCCTAGACCTAACGTAGTCCACCATCTCAACCTTCTTTGAACCCACGTCCAGAGGGACTTCGATGAAGACCGGGCCTGGCCTCCCGTTTACCGCCAGCGAAAAGGCTCTACGCATAACCCAAGGTGTCTTCTCAGGCATCGAGATTCGCACGCTCCATTTCGTTATTGGAGCAAACGTCTCAACTTGTTTGAAGTCAAGCAGTCCACCCATGAACTCTGTTGTCTCTTCACAATGCGGACATGGGGCGATGACAGGCATACAGCCTGTGTATGCCTCCAGTATGCCCGGCACCATGTTGGCGACGCCTGGGCCACGGACGCCATGGCATATACCGGGTTCACCTGTCAACCTTGCGTACGCCATGGCCATGAATACGCCGGAGGCCTCGTGTCTTGTCAGTATCGGTTTGATCTCCGGCTCAAGGATTGAGGGGTCAAAAAGCTGAGAGACGCCGGGGATGCCGAAAATGTATTTCGATCCTTCTTCCTTCAAAGATTTTGCAATTGCTTCCCAAGCATTCATTTCGGTCATAGACACTCGACACTTTTGTCGGGAATCGACCTCTATTAAATTTAATCACAAGAGTCACCCGAAGGCTGAGAAGAGGACCGCTTCTTGTAGAGACTTCTTTATTCGTCGAAGGGACTCTTTCGTTGTCTAGCGCTTGAAAGCGCTAAGGGATTGGGAACTGGAAGAGTCGGGAGAGTACAGACTAGTGAAACCTTGATCAATGAGGAGGCGCTCCTGCTAGCGAAGTTCCAAGAAATTAGCGGAAAACATGGATTCCACGAATCGCCGTTCCGCAGCTAGGTGAATTAGGGTCCATCGACAAGACTAGAGTAGTCTCGTAGGTTATGCCGCCAGAGGGAAGGTTATGCTGCGCGCCGTATGCATGCTTCTTCACTCACTGATGATTCACCGCTCAGTTCTCTACTAGCCAACTTGATGACTATCGATCGAGTTCTGTGTAATCTTAGAGAGAATGTTCTCTATTAGTGTGCGCGTCATGAGGTCCAGAGTCCACGTTCTTCAGTTTGCGTGAGGACACATTCGTGAACGAGTGAGACGCGGTGTCCATGTGGTTAGTTGGATACGAACACCTCTTCGCTGGTTTGTTTTGCAGTGGAGAAACGCCGTTCTTGATTCTCTCATAAGAGACACCTATTTCGATAAGTCCGTGTTCCTCTGACATGAGATTGCGATCTATCGAGTATCTTGCCCTCAATATTTCCTGATTGAGCTAGCACCTGCTCTTCTCTTCAAATCTTATGTCAATTGCTCTTCGATGAGCATCGAGCCGCTCAGCATCTGCAAGGGTGTTCACTGTCTCTCTTAGGTTCTGCAAGCCGTTCTTGCTGAGATGCTGGAGGGTAATTTCCTTAGTGAAATCTCGTACAGAGAGGCCGCCTCGAGTTCTCGCAAATCCGCTAGTAGGCAAGACATGGTTCGCGCCTGTTGCATAGTCGCTGGCTGCCACGGGAGAGTTGTCACCCAAGAGGATTGTCCCTGCGTTCCTAATCTTGTCGAGGACCTCTTTAGGATTCGAGACCATGATCTCCAGGTGTTCTGGGGCGAACTCATTGATAAAATCTAGGGCGTCATCTAGATCTTCAGCGACAATGAGGGCTCCACAGTTGTTGAGTGACGCCTCGATATCATGCCTATTCGAGGTTTGTTCGACCATCCGGCATATCTTGTCTCGAACTCTATCAGCGAGAGAAGCGGAGTTTGTGACCAAGACCGCGGGTGAGGAACCTGCCGGACCGTGCTCTGCTTGAGAGATCATGTCTGCAGCGATAAGTCTTGGATCCGCTTCTTTGTCTGCTAGCACAAGGATCTCACTCGGTCCTGCAGGCATATCAATGTCCACGTCGGGAAACACAAGAATCTTGGCGGCTGTAACGTAGATGTTGCCAGGTCCAAAGATCTTTGCGACCTTAGGAATAGACCCAGTCCCATAGGCCATCGCTGCGATCGCTTGGGCTCCTCCAATCCTGTAGATCTCTGTCGCGCCCGCCAAATGAGATGAGACAAGCACGATCGGGGGAACCGTTCTTTCTTCTCTTGGCGGTGAGCAGACTACGATCTCCCTTACTCCTGCGATCCGGGCAGGAATCACAGTCATCAAGGCCGTGGATGGGTAGGGATAGGCGCCTCCAGGGATGTAGACTCCGACTCGCTCAATGGGTCTGCGGATTCGGCTTAGTGTGATCCCCGGCTGCACCTCTATCTGCTGGTCTTCTTCCAGCTGGAATCTGTGGAACCGTTCAATGTTTCCTGCCGCGTGTTGCATGGCTCTTAGGAGAGGGCTGGGGATCTGCGAGTAGGCATCCTTGATCTCATTCTCAGTCACCCTGAGTTCTGAGGCGGATAGCTTGACATTGTCTATTCTTCTCGTGTATTCCATGACCGCCTCGTCACCCCTGTTCTGAACGTCTCGGATTATCTCTTGTACACGCGCTCTTACTCCTTCGATGTCAAGCCTTGCTCTTTCAAGGATTCGTCTCCGTTCCTCTTTCTTGAGCTCACTGAGCCTTACAACTTCAAGCAATCCTATTCCATCCTAATACCGTGTTTCGGGGAGGTTCTCGAGTGCCTCTCTCGGGCCTCATGGAGAAGTCAAATGGCTTAGGCTAATCGAGGACTCCCTTCTGACTGGGTATCTCTCCTGATCGGCGTTCATCTATCTCGACTGCCTGCCTCAATGCTAGGCCTAGTGCTTTGAATAGTGATTCGGCCTTGTGGTGGTCGTCTATGCCTGAGAGTATCCTCGCGTGGAGGTTCACTCCAGAATTTGAGCCGAAGCTCTGGAGAAAGTGTGGAATGAGCCCGGTAGCGAGGTCCCCGATTCTCTCTTCGGCAAACTTCATCTTGGCCGCTACGACACCCCGTCCGCTTATATCGATAGAGACAAGTGAGAGTGCGTCGTCCATCGGTGTTATCGCGTACCCAAACCTGCGTATCCCCTTCCTCTCCTTGAGTGCCTTCTTCACCGCGCTGCCCAGTACAATACCGATGTCTTCCACTAGGTGGTGCCCATCGATCGGCTTGAGATCCTTCGCTTTCACGGTGAGATTGAAGCGCCCATGCTCTGACAGGGCGCCAAGCATGTGGTCGAGGGTAGCTATTCCCGTGTCTATCTTGCCTTTGCCGTTTCCGTCAAGTGCTATCTCTACTTCAATCGACGTCTCTTCGGTCTCTCTGGATACTCTCCCGCTACGCATCTGACGCCACTTCCTGTGCTTTCCGAAGTGTGAATACGCCTTTATATAAAGCCATGCCAATCACCGTCGCATATACTCCGGCGCCTTTTAGGGATGCGAGATCGCTGAGTGAGGATACGCCGCCCGAGTATATTATGAGCGTCTCTGTGGAGTCGACGATTCTTTTCATCTCCTCAGTCTCGACTCCAGTCATTGTTCCTTCTACGGAGACATTGGTGCAGAGGTAGGCTGCTGGTCGAAACCGGTCGAATCTGCCAATAGCTTCGGCAACCGTCAGCGAGGTCTCAACGACCCAGCCGTGAGTAACAACTCTTCCACTTTTCGCGTCGAGGGCAATGATCAACTTTTCAGGAGGAATGGAGTCGAGCAGTCGCGCAACAAACTCCGGGTTCCTGATAGCCTCGGTCCCGGTGATTATCCATCGCGCCCCGGCATCGACGAGTTCCAAGGCATCCTTCTTGCTTCTTATTCCACCCCCGACCTCGACAGGTATCGAGACATTCTCTATGATTCTTCCTATGATGTCTCTACTCGTCCTCTTGTTCTCGATTGCCGCGTCCAGATCAACCACGTGAAGAATCTCTGCTCCCTGTCCTTCCCAGTAAGCTGCTAGCTTGAGTGGATCATCCGACACCTCGATGCCGGTTCCAGGAACACCCTTAACGAGTTTCACGCTCTTCCCATCTTTGAGGTCTATTGAGGGGATTACCTTCAACTCCTATCCTCCGAACAGCCTTTCAACTAATTACCCATTTCTGTGAAGGAGTTTGTAAGATTTGGTCAGCCAAGAATGAACTTGTCTAGGCGCGGGTCTTTTCTGGATAGGGAAGTCTAGATAGTCTCTCCAGAGCCCTCTGGTACACCTGAATTGAGCCTAGGAATTCCTCCACGTCGATTCTCTCGTGAGGTGAATGGTCGAGGTGTGAGTCTCCGGGACCATAAGTGACTGTAGGAATCCCTAGTTCGTGCCCCAAGATGTTCATGTCTCCTGTTCCAGTCTTCCTGATGTATTCCGCAGGCTGGTGGTAGACGTCCTTTATGGCGCCGCTGAGTGCCTGGACTATCGGTGATCTGATGCTCGTCTCGAAGGGTTCAACCCTGTCCTCAACATGAACCTCAATCTTGGTTTCCGGGTTTCTAGCACCGAACCTGTCGATCTCGGCGCCCATTTCGAATAGAATATCGTCCACGGTAAGTCCGATCGGTATCCTTATGTCGATGTTCATCTCGCATCTCTCGGGCGTGACACTGAGGTCAGAACCTCCCTTGATGCCGGTTAGGCAGCTCGATACTTCTGTGTAGTGGCTCTTCGCCTTGACTCTCTTTGAAGTATAGTTGGAAATCAAGCTCCAGAGATCGAATGCTTTCAGTATTGAGTTTGGATACTTCCAAGGGGCACTGGAGTGACCCGACTCCGCGGATAGGTCAATTACCAGGTGGAGGCTGCCCTTGTAGCCGATGGTGATTCTCTTTGACCCGCCAGGCTCTCCGAAAATGGCATACTCAGCTTTTGGGCGCTGTTGGACTAGCGCTCTCACTCCGTCTCCCTTTCTCTCCTCTTCAACTGCGCCGATGACAAGTATCCTCCCAGACTCGCCGCTGAGACCATGCCTAGCCGCGGCTACGATCATGGCTATCAGTGGGCCTTTCGCGTCTACCGCACCTCTGCCATGGATCAAACCGTCCTCGACTCTGATGGGAAGAATTCCAGGTACGGTGTCCATATGCCCGCACAGCAGGGTTGTCGGCTTACCTGAGCCTATGGTTCCGTGGACATTTCCGACCTCATCTATCCTTACCTTGAATCCCAGTTCTTTCATGGTGTCAGCTAGGAATCTTGCAAGCTCCTCTTCTTGGCCACTGGGACTGTAGATCTCAACAGCGGACTTGAGGAAAGCGGATGCGAAATTGTCGTCGGTTTTCTTATTCAGAGCCATTATCATGTGGCTCCTGCCTTCAGCCGGACTTTCTCTTCTTCCTGGAAGAGTAGATCCAGCACGCCCATGACCTTGTTGATCTGGTCTTGGGTTATGACAAGAGGAGGGAGGAATCTCAGGACGTTCCGTCCGGCGTAGAGGAGTAGGACACCATGGTCTAAGGCTTTGAAGATGATGTCTTTTATTTCAAACCGCATCTCGGCGCCGAGCATCAGACCCATGCCTCTTACCTCTCGGACTATCCGGAACTTATCTTTGAGTACTTCCAGCTTTTGCTTGAAGTATTCTCCGTCTCTGGCTGCTTTTTCTACAAGTTTCTCTTCTTGGAGGGCCTCGATCGCAGCTAGGCTTGCAGCACAGGCTAGAGGGTTTCCGCCGAAGGTGCTGGTGTGGTCGCCTGTGCCGAAGCAGCTCATCACTTCTCTGCGGGCGAAGGTTACTCCCATTGGGAAGCCCCCTCCTACTCCCTTGGCGGAACACATGATGTCCGGTACAACTCCCCAGTGCTCTGAGGCCCACATCTTGCCTGTTCTTCCGAATCCGGATTGAACTTCGTCGAAGATGAGGATCAGACCGCGTCTGTCGCAGAGTTCGCGGAGTTCTTGTAGGAAGCTCTTGGTGGTCTGCCCGCTGGGGGGGACGTTTATTCCGCCTTCTCCCTGGACTGGCTCCATAATGATGGCTGCAGTCTTGTCTCCAACAAGCTTCTCGACTTCTTCGATGCTGCCGTATCTTGCGAAGCTGAACTCGGGCACCAGCGGCATGAAGGGATCTCGATACTTCTTGTTCCATGTGGCGGAGAGGGCGCCGAAGGTCTTCCCGTGAAAAGCGTTGTTGAAGGCGATGATTCCGGGTCTGCCAGTCTTCTTTCTGGCAAGCTTGATCGCGATCTCGACCGTCTCCGCCCCAGTGTTACAAAGGTAGAACATGTCAAGCCCAGGCAGAGCTATCTCTTCAAGTTTCGTGAGCAGTTTTGCTCGGGCATCATTATAGATCGATCCGTGGCAGGAAATTAGGAGCCCTGCCTGTCTTCTGATAGCCTCGACCACTTTGGGGTGGCAATGCCCGAGGACAGCAACACCGTATGCGCCCATGCAGTCAATGTATTCTTTCCCGTTTACATCCCATATGAGGGCGCCTTGACCCCTTGCAATCACGAGTGGCAGCTTTGCGTATACGGGAGCAAGATACCTATCTTCGATATTCCTTATTCTCTGTTCGCTCATAGTGTTACAACCGTCCCCTTTCCGCCGGACAGCGCCGAAGACACAGGGTCCTCAACTAGTCCGGACGCGATTATGACCTCTTTTGTGCCGAGATCCAGTGCTTCGACGGCCGCGTTTACCTTTCTCATCATCCCATGACCGATGCTGGGCACCCACTCCTTGACCTCTTGGCGAGTCAGCTTCGGCACTACCTCTCCCTTGATGATTAGACCGGGAACATCGGTCAGGACTACCCATTTGTCTGCTTTCAGTGCGCCGGAAATGAATGCACCGGCCCTGTCGGCGTCGACGTTAAGGAGCTCATATCCTTCTCCTAAGGCGATCGGAGCGATCACCGGCAGGTAGCGACTGCCAAGCAGGGTGCTAAGAAGATCCGTGTTGACTTTTGTGATCTTTCCGGTGTAGCCTCCCTCGATCACCCGTTTTCTTCCACGTTCGTCGATTATTAGGAGCCTCCTCTTCCTATCTGCTCTCATTATGCCGCCGTCGGCCCCGGATAGACCTATGGCGTTGACACCGCCTTTCTGAAGCTCGGCGACCATGACCTTGTTTATCTTGCCTGCCATTACCATCACGAAGATCTCTGCCGTCTCTTTGTCAGTGTAGCGGCTACGCATACCTCCAGGCGACACCACAAACTTCTGCTGTTTCCCGAGTTTCTCTGCGGTCTGGGTTACCTCGATTCCTCCCCCGTGAACCAGAACTAGCCCGGAGGATTCGTGGACCTTCTTCAGATCTTGAACGAAGTTCGCCGTGAACGCCTGACGGAGGGTGTTGCCCCCGATCTTGACGACGGTTGTCATTTGCTACACCGGGTGGAAACCCAAGAACTCCAGTCCGAGTGTCTCTTCCCAGCCGTGGATTATGTCCATGCTCTGAACCGCACTTCCAGCCGCCCCTTTGACCAAGTTGTCTATAGCCGAGAAGAGTACGATGCGGTCTAGGTGACTGTCGATCTCAAAGGAGATATCGCAGAAGTTTGTCCCAACGACAACCTTGGGGTCGGCGAGGCGATATATGCCCTTCTGATCTCGGACGAGCCTGATGAACGGCTCATTTCCATAAACATCTCTGTAGGCTTTCCAGAGACTCTTCATCTCGACTGGTTCGTTGGGAAAGACATGAGCCGTTGAGAGGATGCCTCTCACGATGTCCACCGCATGGGCAGATAGACCTACTTTATGTCCATCTCCTCCGAAGAGGTTGAGTTCCTGCTCGATCTCAGCGGTGTGGCGGTGTCCCGAAGGCATGTAGGGGCGAATCACACCGCTTCGTTCCGGGTGATGAGTTGAGAGAGACGGCTTCTCTCCTGATCCGGATGAGCCGATCTTGGAGTCCAAGATGATCTTGTCTTTCTCGACCATGTGTGCTTTCGCGACTGGGACAAGCGCCAGTATGCCGCTTAGAGCGATGCACCCTGGGCAGGCGACCAGGCTCGCGTTCCGTATCTCGTCGCGGTGAAGCTCAGGTATCCCGTACGCTGCTTTTCGGAGTATGTCTGGATAAGGATGTTCCCAGCCGTACCATTTCGGGTAGTCCTCAGCGTTCCTCAGTCTGAAGTCTGGACTTAGATCGATGACCTTTGTGCCTACTTCTAGGACCTTGGGAACTAGGTTCTTGGAGACTCCATGAGGAGTTGAGAAGAATACCAGGTCAGACTCCTTCGTTATCATGTCCATGTCTAAGGGCGAGAATTTCAGGCTGGTTCTCCCTCTCAGGTTTGGATGGGTTCTAAACACGTATTCTCCAGCGAGCTTCCTTGAGACCGCTATGTTGACCTCGACCTTGGGGTGGTTAAGCAGCAGTGCTAAGAGTTCGCCGCCTCCGTATCCTGAGGCTCCAACTACTGCAACTTTCAATCGTTCATCATTCACTTCCTTTCACCTTGCTTAACGCGTAGTCGATTATCTTGCTTGCTATGCTTGTCTTCGTAGCTGACTGGGCGCCTTTGAACTCTACCGTATGGTTGACCTCATGGACGAGCAAACCTCGGGGGCTTTCCATCAGGTCTATGCCCAAGACACCCCCGCCGACCGCTTCGGAGGCTCTGATGCAGAGATTCTCCAGCTCTTTTGTCACTCGGCAGGGAGCCGCTTTTCCTCCGACAGCGATGTTTGTCTTCCACCTGTCGGTCGCGGCGTACCGATATGTTGATGCCACTATCTCGTCTCCTACCATCACTATCCTCAGATCCCTGGGCGGCCTGTCTATCATCTCCTGTATGTAGTATATCTGGTAAAGGGGATGCATGAACTGTCGATCTTCGAATACTGCCTCCGCTATGTCTTTGTTCCTAAGCGGCACTATGTGTCTACCCCAGCTGCCCACCACTGGCTTTAGTACCGCGGGATAACCGATCTCGTTGATTGCCTCCATGGCAGATTCCGGTGTAAAGGCTACCTTGGTCAACGGTGTAGGTATCTTTGCTCTGGACAGCGTCAACGAGGTGAGAAGCTTGTTACCGCATATCTCGGCAACTGAGAACCTATTTATGACCTCCTTGCCATGCTCTTCCAGGATCGCGGTCAAGTGTAGACCACGAAAGTAGCCCATGCACCTCTGCAGAATGACCTTACCGAACTTCTTCTCCACATCGGACTCTTCGAGAGCGTCGAGGAAGATCGACTTGGCGTCAACCCTACTCATCGCGATTCCTCGTTTCTCGGCAGCATCCACGATCGTTTTCTCTTCCCATCTAACCCTATCATATACCAGTGTAATCTCAGGCATTGGTTTACTCACCCCAATCTTCTCCTTCAATCTCCGCCTTGGCTACCTTGACCTGGTCTCCTTTGATCTCTTGAACCTCCAGTTCGAGTCCGCAGTCAGGGCAGCACAGAATCTCACCAACCAGGACATCCTGAGGAACTTCGACGTCGCCGTCGCATTCTGGACATTTGACTATCGTCTTCTCTCACCTCCTTGAGCCTAGACTTCCTTCGCCCACTGAGAGCTCGAGAGGAACTCATTCAGTGACCTTACACGCATCACGTTGTCCAATCCCCCTTTCTCCAGCGAGGAGACCAGTGCCTCGGCGGTCTCCATCTGCGTTATCACGGGGATCATCATCTCTGTGGCCGCTCTCCGTATCCTGTAGCCATCGGTCACGGTCGCCTTTCTTCTTGTAGATGGGACGTTCACGACGAGACCTGGCCTCTTCTTTATAATGAAGTCTGTCACGTTATCTTCTCCTTCAGAGATCTTCTTCACAATATTCACGTTCTTCAAGTGCGCTTCTTTCATCGCGCTCGCCGTCCCCTCGGTCGCGTATATTGAGTAGTTCATCATCTCAAGTCGCTTCGCCAAGGAGGCAGCCTTTTCATGGTCCTCCTTTCTTACGGTTACCAACACTGGGCTATCAGGGAGAGGAATATTCAACCCGCTCGCGACTAGGCTCTTGATTAATGCCACAGGGAAGTCGTAGTCAAGGCAGGCAACCTCTCCGGTGGATGTCATCTCAACGCCGAGAGCAGGATCGGCGCCTCGTAGTCTCACAAAGGAGAATGTCGGTGCCTTCACCGCAGTGTGAAGCATTGGAGGTTTCTTCAAGCAGTTGAGGTCCCGTAGGGTCTTCCCAAGCATGATCTTCGCCCCTATCTGGACGAGGGGGACCCCGGTTGCTTTGCTAGTATAGGGAATACTTCGGCTGGCTCTGAGATTCAGCTCTATTATGTAGACCTTGTCGTCCTTCACGAGGAATTGTATGTTGAATGGACCCCTGACTCCCAGGGCTGCCGACACTCTCCTCGAATAGGATTCTATCGTTGAGATCGTGTCCGGCTTGAGTGTTTGTGGCGGTATGACCATGGTGGCGTCTCCGCTATGGGTCCCGGCAAGTTCGATATGTTCAATGATTGCCCCGATGAGCACATCTGTTCCGTCGCTGACCGCATCCACCTCAACTTCCTTTGCACCCTCGATGAATTTGCTGACTACCACGGGGTATTCCTTTGATACTCTAGCCGCGACCTTGACGTACTCGACCAGTTCATCTTCGTTTCTCGCAACCCTCATTGCTGCCCCGGAGAGGACGTAGGAGGGTCTGATGATGACGGGGTATCCGATTTTCTTGGCGAAGTCTCTGGTCTCCTGTATCGAGGTCAGGCTTTGCCAAGTCGGCTGCGGGATACCAAGCCTATCCAAGCAAAGACTAAACTTGGATCTGTCCTCTGCCTTGTCGATGTTCTCAGCACGGGTGCCCAGGATTCTGACGCCGTTCTCGGCTAGGCTTAGGGCGAGATTGTTCGGGGTCTGCCCGCCTACACTTACCACCACGCCGATCGGTTTCTCAGCGTCCACGATATCCAGGACTCTCTCAAGCGTCAGCTCCTCGAAGTATAGCTTGTCCGACATATCGTAGTCCGTCGAGACCGTCTCAGGGTTATTGTTGACGACTATGACCTCCTGTATACCTGCATCCTTTATGGCCCACGCAGTATTCATCGTGCAGTAGTCGAACTCGACGCTGCTCCCGATTCGGATGCATCCAGCCCCGAGAACGATAACCTTGCTCTTCCTCGATGAGAAGTCCACGTCGTTCTCCGAGTTTCCGTACGTGGCGTAGCAGTAGTTTGTCTTGGACTCCCACTCGGCCGCCATGGTATCGACGATCTTGAAGCTGGGCACTATCTCCTCTCGTTTTCGGTACTCTCGAATGTCATGCTCGTTTGCGCGAAGGCATCTCGCGATTTGAGCGTCTGAAAATCCCAGCTTCTTCGCTCTTGATATCAGCCTTTTGAATTCGGCTGAGTCTCTCTGGAAGCTACTGCTTCTAAGCTCTGCCTCCGTGTTAACGATATTCTGGATGCCATACAGGAACCAGGGGTCGATACCGGTAAGATCGTATGTCTCCTCGATGGAGAAGCCGGCTTTCAGCGCCTTCGGGATGATGAACAGGCGTTCATCGGTCGGGCTGCTGAGCATCTCCCGGATCTCCCGAGGATCCATGGGGACATCGTCCTCAGGGTTGCCCACCAGGCCTATCTTGCCTATCTCCAGTTCTCTGACGGCTTTCTGAAGAGCTTCCTCGAAGCTTGTTGCGATCGACATGACCTCTCCGACGGACTTCATCATTGGTCCGATCCTGCGATCAACGAACCCAGGGAACTTCTGGAAATCCCAGCGGGGAATCTTGACCACGATGTAGTCTAGTGCTGGTTCGAAGCAGGCGGTCGTAATACCTGTGACCTTGTTTGACAACTCAGGGAGGGAGTAGCCTATGGCGAGTTTAGCCGCGATATAGGCCAGCGGGTATCCGGTTGCTTTTGAGGCAAGGGCACTCGATCTGGACATGCGGGGGTTGACTTCTATCGCCATGATGTTCGCGCTTTTCGGGTCGAGGGCAAACTGTATGTTGCATTCTCCAACTATTCCGACTTCGCGGATCACCCTGATGGATGCACTTCTCATCAACTGGAAGTCTCTGTTCGTCAGCGTCTGGGTTGGTGCGACCACGATACTGTCCCCAGTATGTATGCCCATGGGGTCCAGGTTCTCAAGTCCTGCAACAACGATCGTGTTGTCCTGGTAGTCCCTCATTATCTCGTATTCAAGCTCCTTCCACTTGTCCAGATACTGTTCGACCAGGACTTGATGGGTGATTGTGAAGGGGAAGGCGAGGTCAACTATTCTTCGGAGTTCATCTGGATTATGGGCGACCCCGGAGCCTCCTCCGCCCAGCATGAATGCTGTTCTAACGATGACGGGATATCCTACGTCCTTCGCGACCCGTAGAGCTTCCTCTGTGTCGTAGGCAACTCCGCTCTGGGGAACTGCTACATGGGCTCTTCCCATGGCTTCCTTGAAGAGGAGTCTGTCTTCAGTAATCTCGATCGCCCTTAGAGAGCTACCGAGTATCCTGACACCCTCTTTCTGGTACAGACCTGACTTCCCGAGTTGCCACCCTACGTTGATTGCTGTTTGTCCCCCGAACCCTAAGAGTACCCCGTCAGGTCTTTCCTCTCTGATTATTTGCGTCACGGAGTCGGTGGTGATCGGTTCCAGGTAGACCTTGTCAGCCATTCTCGGGCTTGTTTGAATGGTCGCGATGTTCGGGTTGATGAGGATCGTCTCGATTCCCTCTTCACGCAGGGCTTTCAGTGCTTGTGACCCGCTGTAGTCGAACTCTGCGGCCTGACCGATGACGATGCCGCCGCTCCCCAGTATCAGTACTTTGCGAATGTCTTCGAATCTTGGCATTGAGTCACCTGCGATGTTTCCGTATCTCTCCTACGAACTTGCCGTAGAGGTATGTCGTGTCCTCTGGACCCGGTGCTGCTTCCGGATGGTACTGTACAGCGAATATCGGCAACGATCTGTGGGATATCCCCTCAACAGTGTGATCATTAGCGTTGACCTGAGTGACCCGGACCAGGTTTGGATCCAGGGAGTTCGCGTCGAGCGCAAACCCATGGTTTTGGCTCGTAATGTAACACTTGTCAGTGTCAAGGTCGATGACGGGGTGGTTTTGACCGCGGTGACCAAACTTCAGCTTGTAAGTGTCTCCTCCTAGTGCGAGACCTAAGACTTGAAGCCCTAGACAGATGCCCATGATCGGGATCTTCCTCTCGGTCAAAGCAACCACAGTCTGTGTTACATAGGGTATCCTCTTTGGGTCTCCTGGACCGTTCGAGACAAGTATTCCATCCGGATCGAGATCTATGATATCGCTCTCGGTTGAAGTAGGCGGAACCACGGTGACATTTGTTTTGAGAGACAGCAGATTGTTGAGGATACTCCTCTTGACGCCGCAATCGATCAAGACTATGGTAAGTTTGCCGCCTACGTCGTATCCCACTATTTGCTTTGTGGAGACTTCCTTGACGAGATCAGATAGGTTGGGGTCGACCGTCTTTCTGGCTTCTTCACGGAGCTCCTCAACGTCTCGTCCTTTTCCGCTCTCGAACACTTGCAGGACACCGAGCATCGTTCCGTGTGTTCTGATCTTTCTGGTCAACATCCTTGTGTCGATACACTCGATCGCAGGGATCCCGCTCTCTCTCAGCCAGTCGTCCAAGGTCATCTTGGACGACCAGTGACTCGGTCTCTTGCAGAGATCGTGAATCACATACCCACGTATCTTGGGACAATCGGACTCGAACGAATCTGGGTCGATCCCATAGTTTCCGATCAACGGGTATGTCTGGATCAAGATCTGCCCATAGTATGATGGGTCTGTGATTGACTCAGGGTATCCCACCATCCCTGTGTTGAAGACCACTTCTCCGGAGACTTTGCAGGAAGAACCAAAGCCCAGCCCACTTACGACTGTACCGTCATAGAGGGCGAGAGCGGCAGCCCTCTGATCCTCATAGTCTGACTCGGATTGTTTCAATCGCGATCTTCCCGTACTTCTTTTCTCCTTCGACTTATGCCTTTCCTAGGAGCCTTCAGAATCTGGCACGACTCTTCGACGCCAAAGACCATTGGTACCTTCAGTGTTTCTTCTTGCTCTCACTTCCTTTTGAGACTCTCTTCTGATTCCTTTTTCCATATCAGTCTACTAGCCATTGATGTCGGTAGACCCCATAATTCGATAAAGCCCTTTGCGAGAGATTGATCGAAAGTTGATGAGGCATCATAGGTTGCGAGACCCAAGTCGTACAGTGAGTGAGGTGAGGCTCGCCCCACCGGAGTCGCAAGTCCTTTGTAGAGTCTGAGCCTGACTTCTCCGGTGACCCTTTCCTGTGTTGCTTCGATAAACGCGTCGAGGTCTCTTCTCAAGGGCTCCATCCAAAGCCCTTCATAGGTTAGACTGGACCACTGGTTCTCGACCGCTGTCTTGAACCGAGACTCGTGCCGAGTGAGGACAAGTTTCTCCAGATCCATGTGTGCGCGTAGGATGCACGTAGCAGCCGGGCACTCATACACCTCCCTAGACTTGATGCCCACAAGCCTATTCTCGATATGATCGATTCTACCAACCCCATGTCTTCCTGCTATCAGGTTCAGTCTATCGATGAGTTCTGCGAGTTTCAAAGCATCCCCATTCAGCTTTACAGGTACACCTTTGTCGAATTCGAGTGTGACGTACTCAGATTTCTCAGGAGCCTTCTCGGGAGAGACGGTCCACTCATAGACTTCCTCTGAAGGCTCAATGCTCGGGTCTTCCAGTGGACCACATTCGATTGATCGACCCCACATATTCTGATCTATACTGTAGATGCTCTTCTTCGCTGAGATGCGGATGCCATGCTCCTTCGCGTACTCAATCTCTTTCTCCCTGCTCATACCCCAGTCTCGAACAGGAGCAAGTACTCGCATGTCTGGTGCAAGAGACTTCGCCGTCACCTCAAATCTGACTTGGTCGTTGCCTTTCCCGGTGCATCCATGTGCGATCGCGGAGGCCTTCTCTTTTCGGGCGATTTCAACAAGCTTAGTACAGATAAAGGGTCTTGAGAGCGATGTGCTCAGGGGATAAACGCCTTCGTACATTGCATTTGCCTTGATGGCGCGGCCAATGTAGTCCTCTGCAAACTCGTCCCGGCCATCTATTGAGTAGTGAGACTTGACGCCTATTTCTTTGGCTCTCTCAGCTACTCGCTGAAGGTTCTCCTTTTGACCTACGTCAACAGTCACGGTTACGACTTCAGCATGATGCTCTTCAGCCAGCCATTTTGCGGCAACCGAGGTGTCAAGTCCGCCGGAAAAGGCTAGCACAATCTTCTCAACTGGGATCTCTGTCATATTCATCATTCTCGGCTTTGATTATAGGGGTTGCATCCTCGAGGATTTTCCTTAGAGTTTCCGGATGCCTTATTTAAGGCTTCCTGAAGAAAGAACATTTCTTGTACATTTCTTCTGAGTCTTCCTCAGTATTCCGGCAGAAAACATGAGGATACGATACCTGGCGAACACAGAGAACGATGTATGCATGAGGTGCCAGATTCCTCCTTGAAGCCCTCGCAACGAACAATAGATAAGTCCGCTGCTCCCTGATCTTGGAGACAGGGATCAAGTAGTCACCAAGAAGGAGGGACGGCAATGATCACGTATATATTGCTCGTGACGAAGATCGGAGAAGAGTATGACGTTGTGAGAGAACTGGAAGGCGTTCAGGGGATCACTGAGGTTCGAACCGTATATGGTGAGTTCGATGTGATCGTCCGCGTGGAACACGAAGACATGAGGATGCTGGATACTGTGGTGACGAGGCTGAGGAAGATTGATAGTATTCTGAGAAGCGTCACCCTGATCTCTGCCTAGCCGGTTCAACGCTTCCCAATAACACCTGCTTAGAAGCTAAGCGAGCTCGCAAACACCTCATTGAACCTTGGATGAGCTCCGAGTTCCAGATATTTTGCTTGGCTTGCCAAGGCAACCATCTCTTTCCGCTCCTGAAGAGAGATGAGCGCCATCTTTGCCCCAGATACCGCGGTGTTCCCCACGAAGAAGATCTTTCGAACATCCACCTTTGGGACCAAGCCGATCTCCTTGGCGCTCCTCGAGTCGAGGAAGTTCCCAAACGCCCCAGCTAAGTATACTGCTTCCAAGTCCGGGGGCTTGAGATCCAACTCACCCATTAGAATCTCCCACCCGGTCTGGATAGCGGTCTTTGCAAGTTGGACTGCTCTAAGATCCGACTGGGTGAAGACAATATCCTGACCTGCCGCAGTATTCTGCTTCTCTTCTACCAGGAACTCCAGGACACCCTCCTTCCTCCTGATTCTCTCAGATTCCTGGGGTCCCTTGAATCGCCCGCTCCTTTCTACAAGGTTTCGCTTCAGCAGATTCGCAACAAGATCAACCACTCCTGACCCACAGATGCCCTTCGGTTTTTCTTCATCGATCGTGACATAGCTCAGTCTCCTCTTGGAATCAATCTTGATTCTCTCGATTGCGCCGCTTACCGCTTTCATGCCGTGCGATATGTGCACACCTTCGAATGCTGGCCCAGAAGCACAAGAGCAGCTTAGGACTTGCCCCTGACTCGCAAGGAAGACCTCAGTATTGGTTCCAATGTCTAACGCCAAACTGTTCTTCTCGGACTTGTGAATCTCTAATGCGATTAGGTCTGCTACGGCATCGGAACCTACGAACCCGGCGATGACAGGGGGCAGATAGACCCTAACATGCTCTCTCATCTTGAGCCCCAGGCTTCGGGCTTTCAGTTCCATACTTGTCTTGACGGTTGGCACATAGGGTGCGAGTGCAATCCACTTGGGGTCGAGCCCAAGGAACAAGTGGTGCATCGCTGTGTTCCCTACAACGACGAGTTCGTAGATCTCCTTCTTTGAGATTCTCGCGTTTCTCAGAGCAATCTGGATGGCCTCGCCTATTCCATCCACTAGCGCATGTTGGAGGTCATGCAGCCCGGAGCGATTCTGCATTGCGTGGCTTATGCGTGAGATGATGTCTTCGCCATATATCATCTGGGGGTTCTCAATGAATCCTGATGCTAGGCTTCTACCTGTCTCAAGATCGACTAGGGTAGCCACTATCTTGGATGTACCGATATCGACTGCGAATCCAAGGGTTGACGGGGAAGCATTTCTCTTTTCAACGGCGATCAGTTCCTCACCATTCAGAATCACGGCTATTACTTCGCCCGAGGATTCTCTCAGAATAGCTGAAAGGTTGCGGAGGATGTGGAAGTCGAAGTTGCTTACGTTGATTCCTTGTTTTCTTGCGGCGTCTAGTAGCCTCTCAACGTCAGATCTTAAGTCGTCAAGTGTAGGAAGATCAACCTTCACAGGGATCTTTGCTATGCCTGGGTTGAGTTCGACGCTCCTCTCAAATCCTTCGGTCTGGACTCTTCTCTGCCCGATTCGGCTCTCTTTGGGAATCTGGACTTTCGTATCTGATAGGATCTTGGTCAGGCATGCCAGCCTTTTCCCTTTGAGTGTCTCCACCCTGCCAATCTTTTCATTCTCAAGCTCGCTGGGCGGATTCACGCTGCGGGGATCGGAGACGACGATGATACACTTGGCGCATGTACCTTTGCCCCCGCATTCGGATCTTATCTCAACACCGGCCTTTCGGGCGGCCTCGAATATGCTTGTCCCTAAAGGTACAATGATCTTTCTTCCTTCAGGTTCGAAGACTGTCTGAACCCGCTTCAAAGCTCTATCACTGTCAATGATCCTCTTACTGAGAACCTAGAACATAAACCATCGAGAGAGCACGCCAGTCAACGCCCCAATCCACGTTGCTATGAAATTCACTCCGTTGTTATCCAAAACTCCTATGCCTTTGAGGTATTGAGCAGGCTTACCGCAATGCTCCCTCGTCTCAACAATCTTCCCGCAAACCGTACACCTATACTTTGCCTGATAGGTGGCTCCTATAATGCTGTCGGAAGTGGATCCCCAAAAACCAGATACACCGGCAATGAAGAAGACTCGAGAAAAAGAAAATGGACCAAGACCAAGTGTCGAGACCGTCAAAGCAAGAATGAACGTGCTGAGGAGCACTGAGAGTTCGCCTAGGACCGAGACCCCTCCAGATGTGCCCACGGGAACCTCTCTTTTTAGGTCTGTTATGAGCCTTGGCGGCGATGGGTTCAGTACCCCGACCTCAGTAGAGAGCGTGTCCGCGAAGGCTGCAGATACAGCCCCTATGAATCCAGATAACATCATCTCTTGAGGGAAGAGAGGATTCCCCAAGGCGAAAAACGCAGACGTAAGTCCATTGGCTACCACGTTCAGCCAAGACCGTGCTCCCTTCTTTTCTTGAGCAGCACCTATGGCATGTTTATGCGAGTATTTGAACTTCGTAAAGAGTGACGAAACGACTAGGAAGACGAGGAGAATGATGAACCAACGCCATCCCCCGAAAAAGAATACAAGCAACCCAATAACAGAGGCTGCGGCTGTACCACTGAGAGTCAAGAACCCCAAGGACAGCGAGAGGACGTCTAGAAGGGCGATAACAACGATGCCTGTGAGGATCGTTGAGGCGTCGAGCATGGAGGTCCTCTATGCCGTTGTAATCAAGGGTATTAAATCTATTTTGGCTCGCCTCAAGGTGACTAAAGGGTGGTGGTCAAGCCGGTTTTGGTCGTGTTCTTTCGATAGTGAAAAGCCGTACCATGTCGGAGTCACTAGAAAACACGGCAGAAGCTACGTGTCGCCACTCAGGTTTCGAACGGTCGTTTGCCAGAAGCAGCACTAAACGTGATGACTATCCTACTTTAGTTGCCTTCTTCGAGATACGGACTCGTGGAGTCTTCTCAAAGCACTAACGAGGTCTTCCGTCTTATCCAACATGGAGATGACCAGCGGGATCTGCTCGACCTCGGCAAGCCTCTTTCCGAGATTGTCAATTTTCTTAGTCCCATGCATAACGACCATCCGTGGCTTAAGTGGAGATACTCTGATCGCGACCATTGGAGAACGCCCCCTGGAGACTTGGGTGAAGACGAGGGCTCGTTCCGTCGTGGTTCCGAAGATCTGCATGAAGTCGCTCCCAGACATACCAAGTATCGCGTTGATACTATCGAGTACTGTTATCCCGTAGATCTCTCGCGATAGTAGTTCTGAACATGCTACTGCTTCGCCTCTGACGGCCTTCGCGATCTCGACGCCTAGCACAGGAACAGAGAACTCGCGTAGGTCGATGATCGCGCTCATGGGAACGCCTGATATGTGCGAGAGTTCTCTCAGAAGCCTGCTGCCATTTTCTTCGTCTATCTCGATGAGAGTCTCCACAAAGCGGCGCACAAATCGAGTTCCAGGAGACTCCCTTCTCCCACTCTCGTAGTCACTGATAACCGATGGGGAGATTCCCATCTTCTCGGCAAGTTTGACTTGAGAGGCTTGAAAGAGCCCACGCCACTTTCGCAGGGTGACGCTGGGTTTATTCGAAAGGATTATCTCCCCTGCAATCTTGCCAGCAATAGTCTCCTTCACTGCTCTGGGGAGAGACGCATCATCACGCTCCTCTCCCACAAAGAGACCAGCGCCCCACTTTTTAGCGTAACTGAGAGTGCACTACTTAACCACATGATCCGTCCATGAACGAGATTTCAGAGCCTTTTCATCAGCGGGCCGTTACAATCGATTCCCTGATTAAGAATACCCC
>CAZBVH010000018.1:0-24960 GCA_964495315.1 uncultured Candidatus Bathyarchaeia archaeon
GGAATGTATACTGAGGGTTGAGTTCCCAACCTCAAGCCCTCTCCAGAGGACTGAGACCTCATAGTTCCCTATAATGATGTTCCTGAGCTGAGCCTTTCCGTAGCCGTCCGTCAGGATGGTCCTGAAGGAGCCGTTTGGTGAGACGACTGCTGTCTCCGCCCCCACGATAGGCCTCTCATTCTCGTCGATAACCCTGATTTCCGGACTGCAGACCGAGCACTGCACAATAGGTGAAGCCTCACCTGCTTGGATGTCGACACTTCCTTCTCCGACCAAGGCCCCATCCACTCTAACGCCCAGGCCATACCTTCCCGGGAGTAAGGTTTGACATGCTACTCCACTTCTATCTGTCTGCGTCTCCCCCACAATGTTTCCATCCCTTGAGATTTGGGCGATCGCTTGATGCAGCGGATTGCCGTCTAGATCCTCACACTGTATTCTGATCGAGCAGACCTGGATCTCCGCGTCCGCAGCGCCTCCCTCTGTCCCATTATGCCACACAAGTACCGTCCGACAGGTTCCACGTTTATCTCCTTCTCTCAGGACCCAGTCTCCACAAGAAGTGGTGATAGTGCATTCGTGAATCCTGCCTGACTGGGAGAATACTTCCAGGCCGTCAGGGTCATATACATATAGGGTCCATTCTCCGTTGCTGACGGTCTCGCTGTCTCTGCACCCCCAGCAGAACTTCAGAGTATTCCATGCCGCGATATTGTAGTTCAGTGTCCTCACTCGGTTCGGGCTCTCTGCTCTGATCCTGTAGGTGCCGTATCTGGAGGATTCGAATCCTCCCGATCTTATCGTCAGCTCGATATGAGTTGTGTTGTGCTGCGAGATGGTAGACTGGCTAGTTATGTCGAATCCCGCCGGGTCTGTCACTCTGATCCAGGAATAGGTGCTGGGTAGAGTGATTGTTGCATTATAATCACTATACGCAGTCCCTTTGAGCGGGCTGATCGGATACCCGGCGTTGAGGGCTATCGAGTGAACGACGTTCCCATGGGTTTGAATGGTCATCGAATGGCTCTCTGTGTAGAGCGTCTTCGAGACTAGACATCGAAGCTCAGCCTCATAGTCTGCGCCTAGATATCTTACCTCGCCTCCGTTGAATCCCGGTAGCTCGTGGATGTTCTGATCAGCCACGAGAAGGTTTCCTCCTGAGTACACGAGTTTGGCCCTGCTAAAGGTGATCTTGACGGCCAGATTGTCAAAGAGTAGGTCTATGTCTCCTCCAGCGTACTCCACCCCAAGGGCTATTCTCACAGTCCTCCCTAGGATCTCGCCCCAGATCTCTCTAGGGATCTCCTTGGATTTCTCGAGTTCCCAGTCGTCGTCCGCCATGTCCTTCGAATCGTGGACTAGGAGAGACGTGAGGCTGAGTCCTTCGGGGGTAGATCTGATCTGAACAGTCTCTCTCGCACTTGCGTCCCTTCGGGCTTTGATGGAGACGTTGCTGAAGGATACGTCGAGGAAGGCGTATTCTCCTACTCCGCTCCACGCGCAGTGACCTACCCAACCGTAGAGGTAGAAGGAGAGCAGGGTGCATCCCTCCAAGGTACGTCCGTACGTGGATTGGAAGAGTTTGTTGACATCGACGTTTTGAGCTGAGCCACCGTATCCGAGTGTGCCGCCGAGCTGGTCGCCCCATCTGGGGTCTTGGTTCACCTGGCCCAGTAAGAGGTTTCTCTGATTGCCGTTCTCGTCGACAATTATCAGGATGGTTCCACAGCCCATCGGCCAGTTGTTTGCGCCAGCCCCGTAATTCGCGTTCCCGGATTCGCTGGTTCTCGTCACGGACCAAGAGGCTAGTAGGGTGTCTCCGCTTGAAACCCTGTAATTCAGGGGGTAGGCTATTCCACCGGAATGTCCCTCGAGTCTTTGGCAGGTCCAGGCGAAGCGGAATGATCCGGTTTGAGGTGAACTCAGACGTATGTTGATTCCTCTTGATCCGCATTGGGGCTGCTCAGTGTAGGACGACCAAGAGCTGCCTGTGACCATCTCGATTGTTCCTGGTTCTGCCCTTCTTCTGAACTCGTCGAAGACCAGTGAGATGGATCCTATCGTGTCAGGATCGTAGTATGGAATCGCTAGGTCTTTGTAGGACCAGTGTTCGCTGGACACTAGAGCCGGAGCGATCCGGTAACGAAGGCGCAGATTCCCTGAGTCAGGCGCGATGCTCCAGGGCGGCTCCGTTGTCCATCCTATCTCGCAGCTGTCTGAGAGGACGGTGTCAGATCGGGTTGTCAGGCTGTTGGCTCTTGCCCAGGCTCTCCCGCTGACTAGGCCGTAGTCTGTCGGGAAGACGGGGGTGACTGTGCTTGCGTATGTCTGTCTGTGTCCCAGGGTATGCGTGTAGGTCATTCTTGCTACGCAGAGGGTGTTCATTCCTTCGGGGTCTATCCCCTCCTCCATGCCTGAGCATCGGGACGACGGCTCCGAGAATACCGGTATGATCTCGGTCTCGCTGCTCTCCGCCGTGAAAGGATGTGTGACGTTTATTTCTCTCATGACCGTTGGAGTTGTGCAGGCGGCGAGTTCCACTTTTGTGATCGTGTCAAGTATGATGGGTGTCCTCTCTATCAGGTACTTCTCGTTGAATGTTGAGTTCGTCTTCCTCCGGTCCACTGTCTCCATGCGTTGGGTCTCACCTCTTCCTTCATGCCGCTCAGAAGGGGCGAAGAACTCAATGAGTTTGGGTATGTGAGCTGCTGCAAGGACCGCAGTTAAGGCCATGATGAGTGTGAGGCTTCTTCTCCTCCTCCTGTCCTCGGAGCTTACGGCTGTCAGGATCCCCGTGATGCCTAATATCAGACAGTCCCCTCTGGAGAAGGCGTTTCTCTCCCTATGAGCAGAGGTGGAATCCATGAAGGAGACGGAACTCCAGGCCACTCGGTCCATAACGGTTGATTTTGTGCTCTCATCTTTCCATGATATGGTCATCTGTTTGTAGATTACTCCCCAAATGCCACACTCTTCTCGGACGAGTCTGCGGAGTTCATCACTTTTTCTCTTCCAAGATCCTGACTGAAACGGTCGGTCGAAGGCTTGAAAATCAAAGACCTCGAAAAGGTTGGCTTCAACCTCCTCATCAGTATAGATTGGGCACATCAGGTATCCGTAGTAGGCTGATGCCGCGATCTTGGTCTTCGCTTCTAGCCTGATGCCTCTCAGTGGGGTTGTTACGTTTACTAGGCCGTTGTTTGCGGCAACTAGTACATTCGAGACCTGAAAAGAGAGCTGGATCGAGTGTCCTTTCAGGTAGATCTTTCGTATAAAGTGTGATGAGTCGGTGTTGATCCTGCTCTCGACGGCGTCCTCGTACCCCCTTATTGTGATGTTATTTATCAGTGCGTTGGGATGGAGTTTTCTGGTCTCTCCCAGCAGTTGGGCTGCGATCTGGCCGTGGAGCCCCCTGTCTCCTTGGAGGACGCTGTACCACCAATAGTCGTAAGCTCTTTCCTTCCTGAAGGATAGGGTCAACGTGTACCGTATGGAGATTTGGTGGATCTCCTGTCGAGGCACCTCGGCGTCAGCTTGGATCGTGATCAGGGTCAGGGCTATCCCAGACAAGAGGAGCAGTAGGCCGATTCTCTTAGCTCTCAAACGAAGGCTTGTCTCTCCGAGTTTGAGCATTCGAGGAAGACCTCTCTTCTTCTCCAATTCACGACACTGCTTCCGGTGGAGGGCGGGGCTGTAGCGTCGTGATTCTGTTCTCTTATAAGCCCCGCTTTACTCTGAAAGCTTAAATAACTCCAGACTTCCAATCCTCTGGAGATCTGTGAAGAGGAAGAGCCTATGCCAAAAGAGTTCGCCTATCGGGGATATACGATGGACCAGCTCTCACGGATGTCGATGGATGAATTCATCAGGATCTTGCCTAGCAAAGCGAGAAGGTCTCTCCGGCGCGGTCTAGCCCCTGATCAACGCAGCTTTTTGGAGAAGTTGAGGAAGCTACGAAGAACGGCAGGCGAGGGGAATATCGCGGTGAAGACCCACTGCCGAGACATGGTGATATTGCCTGAGATGGTGGGAGTCACGATCGCGGTTCACAACGGTAAGGAGTTTCAACCCGTCACGATAGCACCAGAGATGGTCGGTCATCTCCTAGGCGAGTTTGTGCTGACTTGCAAGAAGGTGACTCATGGCAACCCCGGTATAGGTGCCTCAAGATCCTCGATGTACGTCCCGCTGAAGTAGACCCCTCCTCAGGACCTCCTGAGGCATATTTGACCACTCATTACTAGTAAGATTCGGTAAGGCTGCAAAAGATTTTAATAGACTATCTCGCTTGAAGCCGAGCAGTTGGTGCTGGCTGTGCCAAAATGGAGATACTCAGTAATCGGGCTGGACCCCGACAAGACTGCCGTTGCTAGTGGCAGAGAACTCAAGATATCTCCGAAGGCCGCAAGAGAGATCTGCCGAACCGTGAAGGGTATGAAGCTCGAGGAAGCGAGGTCTCTCCTCTTGGGCGTAGTTGAGAAGCGTACGCCGATACCGTACAAACGCTACAAGAAGGATGTGCCGCACAGGAGGGGGCTTCAAGGATGGTATGCTGGTAGATACCCTCAGAAGGCGGCCAGAGAGGTCCTGAGAGTTTTGGACAGCGCCGAATCAAACGCTGAGTATAAGGGTCTCAGCATCGACGCCCTTAAGATCATCCACGCCGCAGCCCAGAGGGCTAGAAAGATCCGCAAGTATATTCCCCGAGCGTTCGGTCGTTCAAGCCCCTACTTCGATGAGCTCACCCATGTGGAGATTGTAGTTGAGGAAGTGTCCTAGCATTCTTCCAGTTCTCTAGTTTCTTGAGGCTTCCTCAACCTTAACCTCCCAACAGGATTCATGCAAATCTAGGTCCGGCTAGCCGTCGACAAGAGTACGATAAGAATATATAATTCCGAGTTTATTCCCCTACATCACACTTCTTAAAGTGGTAGAAAGTGAGAACAATACGTCGCAGCGAGAGGTACCTTCCTTCCATTTGCCTAGAGCTGCCTCTCTATTCCACCTCTTCTCACTCGGCGTGGCGGGATTGCTGAAATGTCCTCCACTCGTCACTTTATGGATGAAGCCATCAAGAGGATGGAGCTGGACGAGTTCCTTAGTACGGACCTAGAGAGAGCTGGGTACGGCGGGGTCGAAGTTACGAAGACTCCTCTTGGGACGCGTTTGACGATCTATGCGATGAAGCCGGGTCTGGTCATAGGCAGGAGAGGTGAAAGTATCCGTGAGTTGACCAGGATTCTTGAGGAGAAGTTCGGTGTAAACAATCCTCAGATCGCTGTGGCAGAAGTGGAGGTTCCGGAGTTAAACCCCTACATAATGGCAACACGGATCGCCTCCGCGCTCCAGCGGGGAATCCACTACCGCCGATCTGGTTACTGGGCCCTTAACAGGATCATGGAAGCCGGGGCTCTAGGAGTGGAGATCAGCGTTCGTGGAAAACTCTCTTCCAGACGCGCTAGGTATGAGAAGTTCAAGGAAGGGTATCTGCCCAAAGCCGGAGATCCCTCGATCAGGAACTTACGCCGCGCGGTAGTCCACGTAAAGACGAAGCCAGGACTCTGCGGGGTGAAAGTGAAGATTATGCCTCCTCAGACTACTTTCCCGGATAGAGTGGAAATCATCTATCCGTCTCCGGCAGAGGAGGGTGCCCCTTCTGAACCCGTTGAAAGTCCAATAGAAGAAGTTGGTCTGGAGGAAGAGATCGCTGAGACCGTGCAGGAGCCGGAAGAGGGTGTGGGAGCGACAGAGCCAACAGAGACTGGTGTGCCCGTAGAGATCGAAGCGACAGAGGAGAACAAGGATGCCAATAGTGAGAACAAATGAACTCCGGTCGATGAGCCCAGAGGAGAGGGCGGAGAGGCTGGCTGAGCTGCAAGTCGAACTTACTAGGGCAAGGACGATGGTCAAGGCAGGGGGAGCAGTAGAGAATCCTTCGCGGATGAGGGAGATCCGTAGGGCTATCGCAAGGATACTTACCGTTGAGAATGAGACCGCGAGATCAAAGCGGGAGCCTTCTGGCTAGGAGGAGGGTTTTCTGTGGCTGCGTTGACTCCTCGGAACCTGATCCAACATGAGCTTATCGGCTTAGAAGTTGTTGTTGTAGAAAATACGAACGCTTGCTCGGTTGGGGTCTCCGGGGCGGTCATTGACGAGACCAGAAACACCTTGGTGATCTCTCAGAGAGGATCGAGAAAGGTTATTCCGAAGGCAGCCGCATGTTTCAGGTTTACCCTGCCTAATGGCGTAAGAGTCGATGTCGATGGGATTCAGATCATCGGCAGACCTGAGGATAGGATTAAGAAGCGAGTGGGAGCTGGACAATAAGATGTCTGGAACCGGTTTGGACGTAAAGCCTCCTGAAGAGAGTTGCGATGATCCGAAGTGCCCTTTTCACGGCACTCTAGCAGTCAGGGGTAGAATGCTGCAAGGCACCGTTGTTGGCGAGTCGGGGAGAACCGTAACGATCCGTCGGGACTACTTGCACTTTTCCCGAAAGTACTTGAGATACGAACGGAGACGCAGCTCGACACCGGCTCATAATCCTCCGTGCATCTTGGCGAAGATGGGCGATAAGGTCAGGATAATGGAGTGCCGGCCTCTGTCCAAGACCGTATCATTTGTGGTGATCGAGAAACTCAGGAGTTGATTGACGAATGTCAGGTAAGTCCAGAGCGGTTTCCGCTAAAGGTGTTATGGAGTATAAGCCTCATATCCCCCGATGTCTCCCACCGGGGACGGTAGTAAACTGTGCTGACAACACGGGAGCACGTAGACTAAGGATCGTACAGGTGCTCGGCTACAAGGGTCGCCTGAGAAGGGTTCCCCAGGCTTGTGTCGGCGATATGCTCTCAGTCTCGGTCAAGGAAGGAAAACCTGAACTCCGCAAACAGGTCCTTGGCGCCGTGCTTGTTAGGCAGAAGAAGGCGTACTCTCGACCAGACGGTACCAGGATTCAGTTTGAGGATAATGCCGCGGTGTTGATGACCCCTGAGGGCGAACTGAGCGGATCCGAGATAAAGGGTTCGGTTGCAAGAGAAGCCGCTGAGAGGTGGCCTAGAATCGCGAGTATGTCGAAGATCATCATCTAGAGGTGTCTAGGAAATGTCGCCACCAAGTAGTCCAAGAAGGGGGTCAGAGGTTGCAGGTTGTGTATTGAGGCATACTGCGCGGCAGTCCGTCTCTTCTAGTCTCTCTCCTGAACTGAGAGAAAAGTATGGAGTTCGGTCCATCTCCCTGCGTGTAGGTGACACCGTCAGAGTTTTAAGGGGGGATTACGCTGGGGCTGAGGGTAAAGTGACACGCTTGGACCGTACAAGTGCGAGGATACTCGTTGAGGGGATCACTCGAGAGAAGGTTGATGGGACTAGCATACCCTTCCCTATTCACGCCTCTAAGGTGCAGGTGACCCGGCTGAACCTTGATGATAAATGGAGAAGAGAATCGTTGGAATAGGGAGGCTTAGAGTCTCAACACACGGCAATGGAGGGAAGAGATGATGGGTAAGAAAGGTGGAGACAAACGGCTGAAGAGAATGAAGGCACCTGCCTTTTGGCCGATTCCTAGAAAGAAAGATCTTTGGACCGCGAAGCCGTCTCCTGGTCCCCATAGGTCAAGTCATTCCCTGCCATTGCTTGTGGTGGTTCGAGACGTTCTCAGTTTGGCGAGAACATACAAGGAGGCAAGGATCATCCTTGCCGAGCAGAAAGTCAAGGTGGATGGCAAGACTCGAACCGACCTGAAGTTTCCTGTTGGGATAATGGATGTTGTTGAGATCCCTGAGACAGGAAAATTCTACCGGGTGCTGCCTAGCTCTGAGGTTCTCTCCCTTCATCCTGTAAGCAAGGATGAGGCTAGCTTCAAGTTGTGTCGGATCGAAGGCAAGAGATCTCTGAAAGGCGGCCTGTTCCAGCTGAACCTGCATGACGGGCGAACCCTCATCGTGGGTGAGGAGTCTGGGGAGGAGTCGCATCCTGTCTCAAGCTTGAAGACATTCGATGTCTTGAAGATAGCGCTGCCAGAGCAGCAGGTGTTGGGTCATTTCTCTTTCGGTCTCGGATCTTACGCGATAGTGGTCGGGGGAAAGAATATCGGTCGCCATGGAAAGGTGGCTGAGATCGGTCAAGAGAAAGGTCTTCAACCGAGGATCGTCACCCTCCAAGATGCCAAGGGCGATCGTTTCCAGACAGTCCTCGAGTATGTCTTCCCCTTGGGAGAAGAAGAGCGGTCGATATCGCTACCTGAGGTGTCTTAGCATGTCTGCAGACGAAGGTCCAGTACTTCAACAGCCTTCAACGGGTCCCTTGTCCCGTTTGAGGGTGGAGAAGGTTGCGGTCAATATCTCCGTGGGTAGCTCAGGTGAGAACCTGGAGAGAGCAGTTCAAGTGCTGGAAAGCATGACCGGTCAGAAACCTGTGAGAAAGGAGGCGAAGAGATCCGTCAGGGATTTCGGCATCAGGAAGGGTGAACCGATTGCCTGCATCGTTACCTTGAGGAAGGAGCAGGCTGTCTCCTTCTTGAAACGTGCACTCGACGCGGTCGGGGGAAAGATTCCCGCCTCCAGCTTCGATGAGTATGGTAACTTCTCCTTCGGGATCAAGGAACACATTGATATTCCCGGCACGCGGTATGTCCCCGAGCTGGGAATCTTCGGAATGGACATCTGTGTCGTCTTGGAGAAGCCAGGAGGCCGGGTGAAACGCAGGCGTCAGAGGCCGTCAAATGTAGGGAACGCTCAGAGAGTCAATAGGCAAGAGGCCCAATCATTCATGAGAGAGAACTTCGGGGTGACCATACTCTAGGAGGCTGTGAGCAGTGAAGCAGAAACCTAAGAAAGAGAGGCGGTTCGGGAAGGGAAGCAGACCTTGCAGGCGGTGCGGCTCGCATGGACCGATTATCCGCCGGTACGGCCTCAATCTATGCCGCCAATGCTTCAGAGAAGTTGCGGAAAAGATGGGGTTCAAGAAATACAACTAGACGGAAGTGAGGCTTAGTTTGACCCTGATGGATCCTTTGGCAAATGCGCTATCAACAATAATGAATAACGAGGCAAGAAACAAGGGTGAGTGTATAATCCACCCTGCCTCCAAGCTGATAGGGCACGTCCTGAGGGTGATGCAGCAGAACGGTTACGTGGGAGAGTTCGAGTACATAGACGACGGCAGAGCCGGAAAGTTCAAGGTTCAGCTTCTGGGCAGGATCAATAAATGTGGGGTAACGAAGCCTCGCTACTCGGTGGGGGTTCGGAACTTCGAGTTCTGGGAGAAACGCTACCTCCCCTCCAGGGATATCGGGATGCTCGTGATGACGACTCCTAAGGGTGTTCTCTCCCATAGAGACGCCAGGGAAAAGAAGACAGGTGGATCCCTACTGGCCTACGTGTACTAAGGGGTGTGACTTGGATGATCTCTGTCGAGAAGATTATTGAGGTCCCGCCTGATGTTGAGGTTGTCCTCAACGGGAGGAAGGTTACTGTTCGCGGACCGAAGGGCGAGTTGACGCGAGACTTCTCTCATGCCCGGGCAGAGATCTCCCTCAAAGAGAATAGGTTGAAGCTGGAGATGCAGTGGCCTCGGAGGAAGGAGTCAGCCGTAATAGGGACGGTGAAATCTCATATCGAGAGCATGATTATCGGGGTGAGGGAGGGGTTCACCTATAAGCTTAAGATGGTCTTCGCTCATTTCCCTGTCTCCGTCAAGACTGACCGAGACCTGATCATAATAGAGAACTTCTCGGGTGAGAGAAGACCTAGGACAGCCAAGATTGTCGGCTCCTCGAAGGTCTCAATCGAGGGAGATGACATCGTCATTCGGGGTATAAACCTCGGAGAGGTAAGTCAGACCGCTGCGAACATCGAGCAGGCCACGAGAGTCCGCAAGAAAGATGTACGGGTCTTCCTAGACGGGGTCTACCTCTACGAGAAAGGGGTCGGCATGTGACTGCAGGTCGGAAATCGATCGTGATGGAGCAAGAAGAGATGTCTGATCCGAGGGTGGCGAAGAGAAGGAAGCCAGAGTTCAGCAGGCAAGAAAGCCGCAGGTACGTCAGGGTTAAGTCTGCGTGGGCCCGTCCTAGGGGCAAGGACAGCAAGATGCGTTACGGCATCAAGGGTTGGCCTAAGAGTGTAGGTATCGGCTATAAGTCGCCGAAGGGTCTTCGAGGTCTTCACCCGTCTGGGCTTGAAGAGGTGTTAGTCTATCGACCTGAAGATCTGGACTCGATTGATCCCGTTCGTCAATCTGCTCGCATTGGGCATACCGTTGGCACTAGAAAGCGAACCGCCATAGTCGAGAAGGCGAGGGAACAGAAGATAAGGATACTGAACCCGCAGGGGGTAGCTACCATTGAATCTGAGGAGCCAGAAGAAACTAGCGTCTGAGATTCTTGGATCCGGCAGGACCCGGGTGAAGATCGATACCGCCCGCCTGGAAGATGTCGATGCAGCGATAACCCGGGAAGAGATCCGCAAGCTTGTCCACGAAGGCGCGATCCGACTGGCGCAGAAGAAAGGAGTAAGCAGAGGTAGAAACAGGGCTGTTCAAATACAGAGGAAGAAGGGGCGGAGAAAGGGTGCTGGGACCCGACGAGGTAAGGCTGGTGCCAGGTCTCCCAAGAAGACGTCCTGGGTCAGGAGCGTACGTGCGGTCCGGAGAAGGCTTAGAGAACTCAGGGACAGAAAGGATCTGCCCGATCACGCCTATCGACGTCTATACTTGATGATAAAGGGTGGAGCATTCAGAAGCGTATCGCGCTTGGAACAGTATCTGGAAACACAGGGCTTGAGGAGAAGGTAGACCGGGTTTGACGAGAGCGAAGGGGCCCAGACATCGGGTTCCTCCGAGGCGGAGGCGAGAGAAGAGGACCGACTACTACTTGAGAAGAAGACTTGTCGTTTCAAGAAAGCCTAGACTTGTAGTCCGTCCATCCTCAAGGCATATGGTTGCCCAAATAATAGAAGCCTTCCCAGCGTCAGATGCCACAGTGGTGTCCTCTCACTCCTCGGAGTTGGAGTCCCTCGGATGGAAGGGGAGCACTGGAAACCTACCTGCAGCCTACTTGACAGGGCTGCTTCTGGGCATTAGAGCAGGATCGAAAGGCATCGGGGAAGCGGTTCTCGACGTGGGTGTGCGGAAGCCCCGGGCTGGATCACGCGTTTATGCCGTACTGAAGGGCGTTACCGATGGAGGTCTCACGATTCCCCGTGGAGAGGAGATGTTCCCAAGCGATGATAGGATCAAGGGAGAACACATCGCGGGATGGGGGATCATTCTGGCGGCCTCCGACGAGGACTCTTACCGTAGACGCTTCTCAAGACTCCTCTCCCTCGGAGCCAGACCGGAGGGTCTTCCTGAGCTCTTCGAGTCGGTAAGATCTAGAATTATGGAATCCTCTAAGAAGGAAGCTGGAGTATAATCTGAGGTAGGAATATGGAGACGAGAATGGAGACTAGAACCGAATTATGGGTTCCCAGAACAAAGCTTGGACGAATGGTTCAAGAAGGCAGGCTGACCTCCCTTGAGGAGCTATTCACACAGGGTATGAAGATCAGGGAGTCGATGATCGTGGATGTCCTTGAGCCGAACCTTCAGCAGGAAGTATTGAACATAGGTCTTGTCCAGAAACAGACCGATGCAGGCGAACAGTCCCGGTTCAGATCACTAGTCGCGGTCGGAAACCTGAACGGATACATAGGCTTAGGTCTCGCGAAGGCCAAACAGGTCAGAACTGCGATCCAGAAAGCGACAGTCGAGGCGAAGCTGAACCTATTCCCCGTAAAGAGGGGATGCGGCAGCTGGGAGTGTGGCTGTGGTCACTCTCACTCGTTGCCTTTCAAGGTCACAGGAAAGTGCGGCAGTGTTACGGTTGAGTTGCTGCCGGCTCCTCGTGGCGTTGGGCTTGTCGCAGGCGAGACTGCGAAGACCCTTCTCAGGTTGGTGGGGATCCAGGACTGCTGGACCAAGGCCTTCGGCGCAACACGGACCATACCGTCTTTCGCGTATGCAACGTATTACGCTCTAAGGAGCACCTACAGTGTCTCCACTCCTCGTGACTGGGGGCGTTGAATCCTCTTGTCGACTGAATCGAAGTGTATCATAGCAGTCCGTATACACGGAAGAGTTGGGTTGCGTAGCGATATCGAGGACACCCTTAAGCTTCTCCATATGACCAGGGCAAACCACGCGACGATCCTCCCCTCGAATCCTTCCTGCATTGGGATGCTCCAGAAGGTGAAGGACTATGTGACTTGGGGTGAGGGGACTCCAGAGACCGTGAGCCTACTTCTCCGGCGCAGCGGGGAGTTCTCTGGAGGATCCAAACTGACGGAGGAAGGGTTGGCTGCGAGGTCAGACTTCAAGCTGGTGGATGATCTTGCGAAGGCTCTCTGCGCTGGGAAAGCTGATCTAAAGGACGTTCAAGGGCTTGAGCCCACCTTCAGGCTTCATCCGCCGCGCGGCGGTTTTCGGGGGTCACGGAAAAGATCGTTCGCGTCGCGAGGAGAACTGGGCTACAGGGGAGAAGCGATCGTCGACTTGATCTCATCCATGGTCTGACTCTTGTACTCCCCTAAGGTCTCTCTGAGCTTTCTGCCTCGATATCTCTGGTTCCTCAGGCACGAAAAGGATTTATTGTGCTTGCCTTAACTCCAACGGGACAAGCCGATTAGGTGGGTTGAGACTTGCCGCATGGACTGAGAAGAATACGGAAGCAGAGGGGCTCTAGGACCTGTGGCTGGGGGCAGGTAAGCCAGCATCGTGGTGCTGGTTCTCGGGGTGGGCACGGCAAGGCTGGTATCCATAAAGGGCGTTGGAACCAGAATGAGCCCAAGTGGCAGCCGAAGGTGGGGTTCAGTTCCCCACCTAGAAGGAGCCTGAAGACAATCAACCTGAGAGACCTCTCAAGGCTCATCACACCTCCTGGGAAAGCCGCAGGTGGTGCTAGGGTTGAGGCGGTCGACCTGAGATCCCTTGGATACGATAAGCTGTTGGGAGCTGGGAGGATAGGTCGCCCCCTAAGGATCAAAGTGGATTCTGCTTCCAAGTCTGCTCTCAGGAAGGTCTCTGAGGCGGGCGGCGAGATCGTGGCAACAGAATAGTCTTTGGTTGTGTCGGATGGGTCGGTTTCTCCAGATATTTAGGCCTGTGACAAGGTTCATGCCTGAGGTCACGCCGCCTGAAAGGCGCGTGGGATTCAACGAGAAACTCGCTTGGACCACTCTTGTCCTTATCCTATATCTGATCATGTCTGAGACCCCTCTCTATGGCATTCCCATGTACAGCCGAGGAGTAGGCTACGACCCCCTCCTTTACATGCGGGTGATCCTTGCCGCCAAGAGGGGGACATTGATGGAGTTAGGGATAGGTCCCATTGTCACCGCGGGTTTGATTCTTCAGCTGCTCCAAGGAGCAGGGGTTATCGGCGTCGATCTCTCAAGGTCGGAGGACCGCGCGGTCTTCACGGGGATAAACAAGTTCTTCTCGATCGTGATGGTTGTCTTTCAGGCTCTCGCCTACATCTTGGGTGGGGCTTACGGGACGGTCAAGCCTGACATCGCGTTCCTGATCTGCCTTCAACTGGTAGCGGCAGGCGTCATCCTCATGATGCTGGACGAGCTTGTCCAGAAAGGTTGGGGATTCGGGAGCGGGATAAGTCTCTTCATCGCGGCGGGTGTCGCCCAGCAGATATGGTGGCTCTCCTTCGGTCCCGTTGGACCTATGTCTGACAAGAAGTATTATGGTGCGTTGATCGCCTTCTCTCAAGCACTCACGACCCGGGAGTATGAGAAGGGGTGGTGGGCAATCTTTCATAGACCTGACAATCTCCCGGATATGATAGGGTTCTTCTCGATGCTAATCGTCTTTTTCGTCTCCATCTACCTTCAAGGAGTGAGAATTGAGATTCCGATCTCGTTCGCTCGCTTCCGGGGCTACCGCAGCAAGTATCCCGTCCAGCTTCTCTATGTCTCGAACGTACCTGTGATACTGGCGTCAGCCTTATTTGCTGACATCTATTTTGTTGCTCAGATCCTGTGGGGGAGGTTCAATCGTGACAACTCTTCGGTATGGATCAACATTCTCGGTACTTTCACCCAGTCTGAAGGGCTTCCTTCACCGACCGGGGGTCTGGCATACTATGTGACTCCCCCGAGAAGCTTGGAGTTCGTCGGGAAAGACCCGGTTCGTTCCGCTGTCTACGTTCTCTTGCTGATCGTTTCCTGTGTTATCTTCTCTATGACTTGGCTTGAGATTGGTGGTGTTGACGCCAAGACGGTGGCTGGGCAGCTGATAAGCTCCGGTGTTCAGATACCCGGCTTTAGGAGGTCTGAGCAGCCTATCAGGCGGATCTTGGATCGGTATATTCCCGCGGTGACTGTTATTGGAGGTGTTCTCATCGGCTTGCTAGCTGCTTTCGGTGACATATTGAACTCGTTTGGTACGGGGACAGGTATCCTCCTGACCTCAGGGATCTTCTTCCAGTACTATCAGCAGCTAGTTCAGGAACGTGTAGTGGAGATGTACCCTGCGGTTCGGAGTTTCCTCGGTAAGTAGCTTTCTGGGATATGTCCATCCGTTAAAGTCATAAAGAAGCGGCAAACATGAGTACTGTCCTAGTCATCAGGGCTTGATTGGGTCTCCGGTGAATGGTTTGTCTTGGTGGAATGATTTCACTCGGCCGATAGTTGGTTGGCTTACGGTGGCGCTGATCCCCTACAAGACGATTCCTGCGTCTACGATCTTCGTTGTGGTCATGTCAACGGTCATCTCTATTATCGTCTCGGTTGTCAACCGGATGGTGATCGATGTCTCTAAACTGAGGGAGTACAGGACGGAGGTAAACGCGTACATGAAGGATCTGAACCTGGCCCGGGAGTCCAGCGACCGAAAGCTTGAGTCTAGGCTTAAGAGAAGGCAGGCGAAGGTTAATCAACTTCAGTCTTGGATGATGAAGCAACAGCTTAAGCTCATGGCTATCTTTATGATTCCTTTCGGTGTCCTGTTTCCGCTCCTCAGCGAGGTCTACACCGGGTTGGTGATCGCGTATTCCCCCGTGTCGCTGCCATATCTCCCCCGGGAGATGGGCTTCGTCCACTGGTATCTTATCTGTTCCTTCGGGATCAACCTGCCCTTGTCGAGGGTCTTCGGAATCTCCTTTGGAGGAGAAGAATAGGTTGTGTCTCGAGTATCAGTTCCCCTATGAGAGTAAGCTCTTGGGCTTGATTGGGTGTGTGCGCTCCTTATGGTGGTAATTACCTTCAGTGGTCTTCATGGTGCAGGCAAGTCGACCTATGCGAAGGACATAGCTGAGCATTTCAATCTACGCTATATCTCGGCGGGCGACCTTTTTCGCCGGAGAGCTCAAGAGCTGGGTCTTACGGTTACCGCGCTTACCGATCTGGCTGCTGGTGATGGCTCGATCGATAAGGAGTTGGATGAGAGGACTCTTCGCGAGGCAGAGAAGGGTTCGGTCGTCCTCGACGGTCAACTAACGGGCTGGATGGCTGGGGAGTTCGCTGACATTCGGGTATACCTCAAGGCTTCGTTAGATACTCGGGTCGCTAGGCTGGCGCGGCGTGACAGCCTCCACCCGGAGGAGGCGAGGAAGGAGATGCTGCACAGAGAGGCGGAGGAGAGGGAAAGATATAAGTCGCTGTATGGTATTGATGTCGCTGATACCTCGATCTACGAGGTCATATTGGACACGAGCTTTCTAGGGTTAGAGTCAGTCAAAGGGGTCTTAAGGACCATTGTGCGAGAGTACATCTCCGCTCAGAAGAGTTGAGCTATCATGCCAGCGATAGAGATCGGTAGAGTCTGCACAAAGACTAGGGGTAGAAAGGCGGGGCGGAAATGCGTCGTCATCGACTTGATGGACAAGAACTTCGCTCTAGTGACAGGTCCGTTCTCCCTCACAGGCATCAAGAGGAAAGGGGCAAACGTGAAGCATCTCGAACCGACCGAGTTTAAGATAGATGTCGATCGGGGTTGCGAAGACGAAGAGGTCTTGAAGGCGATAAAGGAGTCCAAGCTTGAAGACCTTTTCTCAGTCTCCTAGCGATCGTAGACAAACCTTTGTGAGTAATCCTTTTGATGCCGTTTCTCCAATTCTGCTTGGCGAGTTATACATGCCGTTGGAACCTACGATGAGCATTGTAAGGGAGCTTAAGGTCAAGGCTGAGGAAGAGACCGATCCCCGTTTCGGCTGCCTCCCGTCCGAGAGGTCCGTAGAGAACCGTATCCTTCTGGGGGTCGTCAATATTGACAAGCCTCCAGGTCCTACGAGCCACGAGGTTGTTGCTTGGACAAAGAAGATTCTGGGAGTAACTAGGGCAGGTCACAGCGGAACCTTAGAGGGTTTTCCGAGGAGATCCCAATGTGACCGGTGTACTCCCGATAGCCCTTGAACAAGCAACCCGTGTGCTCCAGGCCCTCCTACTGGGAGGTAAGGAGTATGTCTGCGTTATGCAGCTCCACGGAGAGGTGTCTGAGAGCCTTCTTGAGGAGGTGCTCTCGGAGTTCGTCGGAGAGATCTTCCAGCGTCCACCCCTCCGTTCCTCGGTTAAGAGACAACTCAGAAAACGTGAGATATACAGCTTGGAGCTTCTTGAGGTCGACGGACAAAGTGTTCTCTTCAGAGTGGTTTGCCAAGCTGGTACATACATCAGGAAACTTTGCCATGACTTGGGAGAAGCGATCGGGTGCGGTGCTCACATGAGGGAGTTGAGGAGGACGAGGACCGGCCCGTTCGCGGAGGACACAGCCTGCTCACTCTATGACCTGGTTGATGCCTTCTCCTTCTGGAAGGAGCAGGATGATCTGGAACCTCTGCTTCGAATACTGCGTCCGATGGAAGATGCCTTGACGCTCCTCCCCAAGATCTACATCAGAGACTCCGCCATCGACGCAATCTGTCACGGGGCAGATCTCGCGATTCCCGGAGTATTGAGGCTTGAGGTTCCTCTCAAATGTGAAGAGATGGCGGCAATCTTCAGCCAGAAGTCCGAGGCCGTTGCGCTCGGAAAGGTTCTGATGTCTTCAGAGGAGATCCTGGAAAAGGATCACGGTCTGGTCTGCAAGACTCAACGCGTACTGATGTCTGAGGGGACCTATCCTAGGTCTTGGCGAACCAGGTCTCAAGAGGGCTGACAAGGTTCTTGGCTCCTGAACACTACTTCTCTGAAACCCAGTCCAGCAAGCTTGACCTCGGACTGATAACCGTTCACCCGAGGCGCCAATACCTTGAGTTCGTGACCGCCCGCGGGGTTTTCTCTCGGAAGCGTCTCGATCGGGGAACCCGCCTCCTGATTGAGTCCATGATTCTACCCGGGAAGGGTTTGGTCTTGGATCTGGGTTGCGGGTATGGGCCGATAGGCATTGCTGCAGCGGTGTTCAATCCCTCCCTTCAAGTTGTCATGACTGACACTAACCGGAGGGCAGTCAAACTGGCTCGGATCAACATCGACCGAAACCATGTCTCGAACGCAGAGGTCCGTCAAGGATGGCTCTACGATCCTGTGGAAGGGATGACCTTTGACTCGATTCTCTCCAATCCTCCCCTCGCCGCTGGTCTCAAGAAGGTGATCGTTCCCTTGCTGGGTGGGGCTTATGACCACCTGAATCCAGGTGCTTCTCTTCAGATTGTTGTCCGTAAGAGTTCAGGGGGTGAGAAGATCCGCGACCTGATGGCTGACATCTTCGGAGATGTCGACACCGTGGCACGCGGCGGAGGGTACCATGTTCTTCTCTCAAGGAGAGATCAGGTAGACGTCATCTCGCACAGTCAAGCTTAAGTGTTGTGAGCTAGCTGTCTTATCTCGCTGCCGGGGTCGCTTAGAGTCATCTTTAGACGAGGAATCTGGTATGGCGCAGATGCTTTCTCTGTCAGCGTAAGCCTGGAGACAACATTGTCGGTCAGCCTGTGATCCGAAAGGATCGCAGGGGTTCAAATCCCCTCCCCGGCGCCATTCATTGAGTCATGTCTGCGGAGACCCCACCGGTTCTGGTGTGTGGCAGACGCGAAGAGGTCTCAGGATCGTTCCGAGTCAGGACTAGAAGTGAAAATGCAGATCACTATTGGTTGAGGAAGCCGCCCAACGGGATTTCGACTCATTCGGTGAACCCTAACATGGCTAGAAGAACCGTCTATTGTCGTTGTCTTTCTCATGGAGCATCACTTCTCGCATCTTGTAGAGGTATAGGGTGTGTCCTCCGTAGGACTCCACCTTCGTCGGCTTCCAATCGGAGAAACTGAAATCATGTGAAACTATCCTTGACCCGCTCTTCAGTTCCTTATCTAGCTTGGGTCTGAGTCTGTTATTTCCGCTGGTTGTCAGATAGAGTGTTACGATGTCTGCCTCGCCGACATCGACTTCGAATATGTTCTTGTGGAGTATCCTGATCTTATCCATCAACCCGTTCTCTGCAACCATCTCTTGGGCTCTCTTGACAAGGTCCGGTCTTATCTCTACGCCCACGGCTTTGCGCAAACCGAACTCTTGTACCGCTGCTATCAGTATTCTTCCGTCTCCTGAACCCAGATCATAGAGTACGTCTTCCGGCTTTGTCTCAGCGATCTCCAGCATTCTCCTGACAACGTCCGGTGGAGATGATACGAATGGGGCAAGACTTGACATCGATTGTACTCTCCATTCATCTGAGGGTAACTGATCCTGCTTAATAGAGTAGGAATGACTATAAACAACTTCCTCCTTTAGCCATGTAGCTCTCGGTATGATGGTGTCGACTGCTTGACTTCTTCCCTAACTAGGTTGGTCTCCTCGTACTACTGTCAGATGGCGCTGGGCCTATGCGCCAGAGCTAGGCAGCTCTGTGAGAATAGGCGATGTGCAGAGGCTGCTGAGATCTGTTCCTTTGTATCGACGCTTTGTAAGGCAAACGATGATCCCATCTGTTCAAGAGAGTCAGGTCTATGCAGCAAGAAGGCGAAATCCTGTGGGGATCCCGACCATGCATGCAATACCGCGAGAGAGCTCTGTGATGAGGCGAAGAGGATATGTCCTCACAACTACAAGATTCGAGGAAGTTGATGGCAGATGCCCACGAGGCTTGTTGAGTACTGCAGCCCAGTGCTTCAAGCACCCGTTCTTGTGCAGGGGCTTCCCGGGTTGGGTTACGTGGGGAAGATCTCCGTGGACTTCTTGGTGGATCATCTCCGTACCTCTCGCTTCGCGGAGCTCTACTCAAGCTACCTTACTCTTGAGGATGGTAGTCTTGGGATAAACGTGAGGCCTGATGGCGGCTTCGACCTTCCTAAGTACGAGTTCTACGCTTACACAGATACTGTGCCCAATCTGATCCTGCTCACTGGGAACATCCAGCCCATCAGCTGGGGTCAGTTTGAGGTATCTGACCAGGTTGTCAGCTTCGTGGAACGCTTGGGGTGCAAGACGCTTGTCGCGATAGGGGGCTATCGTACTCCTGTGGCTGAGGAGCGGGGCACAGTATATGCGGTTGTCGATAGCGATTCTATGAGGGAGAAGCTTCAGGGCAGCTCCGTGAAGATAACCTCAGGAGGCCAAGTGAATGGTGCGTGTGGTCTCGTTCTCGGTTTGGGTCGCCAGAGAGGAATATCTTGTCTAGGGTTGCTTGGAGCAACAGACGTAACCTATCCTGATGCTATTGCTGCTAAGTCTGTGGTCAAGACCCTGGCTTGGCTCTTCGGTCTCTCTCTGAACTATGGTGAATTGGACAGTGCGATGGCTGAGATAGAGTCCAGGATGGAGAAGTTCGGGGAGATGCGGGAGGCAGCTCTTCGATCCGGTCAGCAACCTAGGGAGCCTGAGGAGAGAGGAAGGGCTGAGTACTACGTCTAGCCCAAAACGGTAAGGATTGTGTGTTCTTCTAGTCTGATTAATCAGTTGCCAGTGTTCCTCTTAGACGAAGGGTCAAGCGCGACCGCTCGCAAGAACATCTGATAGACTCCTGAAGAAACACGTCTTGAAATCAATGGCGAACAGGCGTAGTAGAAGAGGTAAGTCTCATCCTTATTCGAAGGGTACCCCTAGATCTGATAGATACTTTCTTGCCCTCTTCCTGCTCTCTAGGTATGGTTCTTTGGCTCTCTGCTTTGTGAAGTCGTAGCATCTTTCCAGTGGCTCGATGAATGTCCTTGGGTCAGAGTATATCAGCATCCTCCGATCTATCCCTGTCCCTGGTTCTCCCTTGGGGAATCTCTCAGACATCACTCTCTGTATCAGGTTAGAAACATGTTCCAGACTTAATCCCAATCCGGCATCTGACGACTCGATGGTCCATTCCAAGGTTGTGGGTGGAGGGGTCTCACCGACTCCGATATTTCCTCCAGTCACCGTGGTTCCGACTGCGGATAGCGCTGTGAGGATGAGAAGCTCCTCTGAGCACAGGTCCTCTTCGAATGGTCTTCCGAATCCTACTCCGCCGAACCTAATCACGTTCGTTTTCTTGGTGACCGTCTTCTGAACCGCGAAGCTAGGTGTGATCGCTGCTTTCCACGCATTGCCGTCCTCTACTCCTCCTGGTACACGTGGTCGTAACCCCATCGAGATGGAGCCGCTGTACTGTATGGCGTCCCTGTAGACGATCCATGCAGCCAACGTCTTGGACACAGACTCTATCATCGCTCCCTCTATGTTACCACAGAAGCCGCCTGCCAAGGCAAAGGCACCCCCATTCACCCTGTAGCATCCGTACTCTTCGAAAACGAGTGATGCCGTAATGAGATCTGTCTCCACTTTTATGTCAGGTAGTATTGAGAGGAGGATTCCGTCGGTTCTCCTGAGGCCGTAGTCGGGATCGATTGAGGCGATCAAGGACGAAGCATGCGTGTGGATCGGGTAGAGCGTGACAGCCATTCCCTCTCTTCCTGCTTCCCTCAGTCCTTGACGGATTAGGTCCATCTGCCTCCTCGCTGCATATGCCTCGGCTGGGAGACCGTAGACCTCCATGCCGTTTAACCTCGCAAAGTTGAATCCCTCAATCAGGTCGACACGCTGGTTCTTGACAAGGGCTCGGACCATCAAAGGTAGCGGGAAGAGGTCGTCGGACCACGCGCTGTGTCCGCCGGACTGGATGCTTGGCGGACACATATCCTCTATGTGCCGTTTCTGAATCATTCTGGTATCCTTTCCGGACCCGACGATAATCTGCTTTGGGATCGCTCTTACTGCTTCCTTGATCTCTTCCTCGGTGAAGTGTAGGACGCGACCTGTCGAGATACAGTAGACACCCTTCTCCGAGAGGAATTCGACCGCGGCATCCCACAGGGAGTTGACCAATGCGTTGTCGACTTGAAACATGTCGCTATTAGCCGGGATTTCTATGCGGTGGTCTTTGGTAAGCTCCTGCATCTTTCGGAAGAGCCCTAGGTTCCATTCCTTCTCTTCCATTCTCGGGCCCCTATAGGAGCGTTCGGCGATGTCCAAAAGACCTATCAACTGTACTCTTCCTCACGCTCTCCCGCTTTTTCCGCTGGTATGGTTAAAGTTTTGTATCTTGGCTCTACAGTTGGGTTTTGGCTTGCTGGGTCGGGCGATCATCTTTGAAGAGTTCGGTCCCGTCAGCATTAAGAAGGCTCTGAACAGCAGGGTGTCTACTGGCGGGCTCTTTCTTGGAGGTCATTTCGGGAATCGCCGTGACGCAGTCCTTTCACCCTCGGAGCTTGAGTTCTGCTTCTGGTGCATGGATAATACGCCTCGGATATGCAGGTGCTCCTTTGAAAGTTGAGTTTGAGGGGAGAACTGCAAATCAAACCGGGTCTAGGCTACAACGTGTCTTCGCCCCTTTCAAGCCTCTGAAGAAAGGCACTGTTGCTTGCCTGGATCCATGCCTCAGGGATACAGTTCACTTGAACAGACCTCCTTGCTGGCTCAACAGGGTATTTCTCAGGAGATGGTGAGGCTGAAGGAGCTTCTCAGAATCGAAGAGATCCTTATCTTCATCTCAGCTGTCGGAAGGAGGTTTTCTTAGCTGGGCTCTCGCCTCATTTGGAGGATGCTTTCCCTTAGGAAGTGTTGATTGCTGCGAATGAGTCTGAGTTTGCAGGTTCGAAACCTGTCTTTCTACAGCTTTCTAGAAGATGACTGAGAAGGATCCCAGTTGAAACTGAGAATCAGCCCTTTTGGGAAGGTGTAGGTTCTGTTGACTGAGAAGGACTAATATTCCCTCAGCCCGAGCAGAATATGGTCTTCAATGGTGAAGATGCTTTTTGGGCTTCCCGGTCTGGAGGGGGGTTCTGCCCTCATTGTAGTCCGGCTACTGGACGGCCTCTACCCTCTCGACCTCTGGAATCTTCTCTTTAAGAAAGCGTTCGACTCCCCATTGCAGGGTCATCTGTGACATCGGGCAACCTGCGCATGCGCCTGTCAACCTTACTCTGACAACGCCGTCCTTATAGTCTACCAGTTCCACGTCTCCGCCATCAGCCTGTAAGTGGGGCTTCAATTCCTCCAATGCTCTCTGCACTTTTTCTATCAAAGACAACACCTGTGTCCAGATAGAGGGGTATCATGTCTCATAAAAAGCTTCGTGGGAGATATGTCTCTTCTTTCCAGATCTATGGAGTCATACCTTTCACAGTGTGCGGGCGACGATTGGTGTTCCATTGAAGCTTGCCGCCGGATCTCCTGGGTTTCGTCGATAGGATTGTTCATCCGCCGGTGACGAGTGACAGATTTATCTGATATCGAGTGTTCTTGGATTAATTGGGGCAGAGCGTCCTTCAGTGTGGGGAGTGGTCTATGGTGAATGGGGTGACTCTACTTGATTCTGTTCTAACTGACTTGGATGATGTGGCTGAGATCCTGGATCTTGATCCCTCATGCCATGAGGTGTTGAAGCATCCGCAGAGAATCCTTACCGTTTCGGTTCCGGTCAAGATGGACGATGGGAGTATCCGGGTCTTCACGGGACACCGGGTTCATCACAGTTATGTGAGAGGCCCGAGCAAGGGAGGGATTCGGTATCATCCCGATGTCACTCTTGACGAAGTCACCGCGCTTGCGATGATGATGACATGGAAGTGTGCTGTTGCTGATATTCCTCTAGGCGGGGCCAAGGGAGGAATAGTCTGCAATCCGAAGTCCATGTCGACGGGCGAACTGGAAAGGATGACCCGGCGTTACGTCTTCATGATTATGCCTCTGCTGGGTCCGGAGCAAGACATCCCGGCCCCGGACATCTACACGGATGCCCAGACAATGGCCTGGATCATGGACACCTATAGTATGTTCAAGGGTTACAGTGTTCCTGGGGTTGTAACGGGAAAACCCGTGAATATTGGTGGTACTCTTGGTCGGAATGCTGCTACCGGCAGAGGTTGTATGTTTGTGGTGTTGGAAACCCTGAAACACGTTGGAATGAGGGTCAAGGGCGGAACTGTTGCAATCCAAGGATATGGAAATGTTGGGTCGAACATTGCCCACTTCCTTCAGGAGAAGGGCATGAAGATAGTCGCCTTGAGTGACTCGAGAGGCGGGATACTGAATCGTGAAGGTCTAGATCCTGCGATGGTTTCGAAGCATAAGCAGAAGACTGGGACGGTAGTCGGTTTCGAGGGTTCCGAGGAAGTATCCAATGACGAACTCCTCGAGTTGGAATGTGATGTTCTGATTCCGGCGGCGGTCGAGAACGTGATCACTGAGAGGAATGCGCCGAATGTGAAGGCTCGAATTGTGGTGGAGGCAGCCAATGGGCCGACGACGTGTGGTGCCAGTCGGATTCTCAATGAGTCTGGTGTCTTGGTTGTGCCTGATATACTTGCGAACGCCGGTGGGGTCACCGTCTCTTACTTCGAGTGGGTTCAGGACATAGCCTCCCACTTCTGGACGGAGGAGGACGTAAACAGCAAACTTGAGAGTGTGATGGTCAAGGCTTTCCGAGAAGTCGTTCAGACCTCGAAGAAACACGATTCAAGTATGAGGCTGGGGGCTTTGGCGCTGGCCGTGGGTCGGGTTGCAGACGCTTTCAGTACTCGTGGGCTATTCCCGTGAAGCCTTTTCCTCGGAGTATTATGGTATAATCTCGCAGCTATTGTAGCGTGGATGCTTGAAGTCATCTTGCGATATGTGTCCGTTTGCGATCATCCCTCTGATTCTTGGAAGGGCTGCTTCAAGTGAGTCGAGTAGGTTTCTTACTGTCTCGCATACGAGCGAGAAGCCTTCTTCTCCCCATAGTTTGGTGGTGTTTGCGTAGAGGCATCTCCCACCACACAACGTGTGGGTATCGCAACCAGTGCATGGCTCCGAGACGTGGGTGGAGTTCCTGAGATGTGAAGGGTCGGTCTCAATGATATTTCCGAGATAGTAGTCTTTCATTCCTACCATTACTGGGCACGGTGTGATGTTTCCGTCCGTTTGGATGTTGAAGCTTATCCAGCCTGCTCCACATCTGAGCTTGGTCTTTTCGTTGAGGAGGAGTGATTGGGTCGGTCCGATAAAAGGGTAGATCCTTGTAACTCTACGCGTTTGCTCCATGTGATCGACCCAGAACTCGACTAGTCTCCTGACCCCTGGGTTGTAGTTGTTTTCAGTCCATTCCTTGAATCGATGTGGATTGAAATCGTTCTTCCAGAAGAGTGCGTCGAGTTGCCAATGGATCGACTGGAATGGCCATTCCTTATTGAAGAGAAGCCACTTCACCTCTTTCTCGATATCGGTCTCCTGGGTGACTGTCATCCTGGCGATCACCTCTCCTTTGTAGCTCCGCTTCTTCAGTGTCTTCAAATTCTCCATTATCTTCGTGTACGTTCCTCTGCCTCGCTGTCGGTCGTTCAGCTCTTTGCCACCATCTATTGAGACCAGGATCGTGCTGAACCTGTTTATATAATGCGGTTCCAGCCCATCGAGTAGTAGTCCGTTGGTTTGGATCATGTATTCTTTGGCTTGGACGGTGTCCACGATCTCCCTTATCTTTTCAAGACAGAGGGTGGGTTCTCCGCCGTAGAAAATCAGTCTGGGCTCTGGATCTCTTT
>CAZBVH010000019.1:0-22282 GCA_964495315.1 uncultured Candidatus Bathyarchaeia archaeon
CGAGGCCACCACCTCGCCATAGTCGCGGCTCTCGAGAAGCATCCGCGACTCTTGCTCGATCAGTGATAGTATGCGTTCTCTGCTCATCTCGCTAGATGCCGTATCTCGGGGGAGAGGTATTGCTAGGATGTCGAAGGCGAGGTCTTTCTGCTCTCCTCTGCTGACTGAGCCGTACCTGTAAGTTGCCTTTACGGAATCGATCCGTCTATCGGAGCGGGCGCCTATCGTCAACTCGAGTGGGTCGACTCCCAGCCTGATCGCGAGGAGGGCGGGTCTGTCCTCGTCGAGTAGTGCGAAGAATCGGTCTCTGATCTTGGTGAACGGGAATGAGACGTATGCAAACTGACCTTTGCGGTCTCTAGCGGTCGGATTGTCCCATGGGTTGAGCCAAGCGAAGAACCCTGGTATGAAGAGTGAGTAGTAGTGTAGATCCCTGTTCAGGACCATGTTCAAGGTGAGGTTGAGGCTTGAGAGTCGGGAGTTCGGGGTTATCCGGTATCTGAACTCCACGAGTGGGGATGTGCTTCGGATGGTCACAAGCTTCTCTAACGTGTAGAAACGGTCTTTGAATATGTATCTCAAGCTGATGCTCTCGCTGGACCTCTGGGCCCACTGGACTTTCTCGTAGTAGGATTCGGATAGGTCGATGGAATGTCTCTCGGAGTCATGGGCTACGAACTCTATCCTTAGGTCCCCGTCTTTCAGCCTTAGCGCCTCGTAGGATTCTCCGTCTGTCTTGAGGTAGAGGGAGGGGTTTCTTCCTACGTTGTATGGGCCGGTCTCTTCGACCTCGGTGAGGGGGTTCTCCATGCTGAAGTTGACGCTCTCTACGTCGGCTTGAGAGGTCTCTCTCTCCGTCAGGAGTGAGATCCATGGGTCGGCAGGGTAGGCTGCAAGGATATTCGCTGTCGTCGGGGTCTTTGTCCGCTCAAGGATAGAGGCATCATAGTCTCTGGGGGCGCAGACTAGATAGTAGCTTGCGTAGTGAGAGGTTCGGGCGGGGACCCCGGAGACTAGGTAGATCGTTCCTGCTGCCGAGAGGATTAGACATAGGGCTATGGAGATGATTCTCTTGGAGGAGCTGGAGAGGGGTCCCGGCGTTCTTCGAGCGATTCTTGGGTATGCTTTCTCTGCTGTGAACTTCAGGGCGAAGGCGGGGAGGAAGGCCATCGGGTATGCCATGAAGTATGAGAAGCGGTTTGCGAACCTGGCGATGAAGTTCGTCTGGAAGAGGGCGAAGGGTACCAAGAGCCAGGAGATGAGCAGTGCCAGTTCTCTCCTCCGGTCTATCCTCTCCCTTGCGAAGAGTAGGGTTGAGAGGACGCCGATTGGGGTCAAGTAGGCTGGGAGTTCTCCGAAGGTCTCGACGTAGGGGTTGGTTGTGGAGATGTGGGGGGAGTATCCTGAGATGAGATTGAGGATGAACAGGATATGTTTGCTTGCGAAGGTGAGGTAGAATCCGAAGACGATGAGCAGGGAGAATACGGCTGCTAATATCTCTCGCTTGAGGGGTCTCCTTGAGATGAGTGAGAATGAGAACAGGTGGAAGAGGACGACTGCGACGAAGACGAATGTACTTATGCTGTGTGATACTATCAGCCCGAAGATCATGGATAGGGTCGAGATGGTTGTGCTTGCTTGCCGCCCAGGGTGAGCTGATATGAGGTATAGGGCCAGTCCCATGAGGAGCATGCCTGTGATGTTTGGGTATCCTCCCCACCCGAGCATCTCTATCTGTCTCAGAGATACGGTCATGAGGAGTGCGCCGATCAGCCCGACGGTGGGGCTTCCATATACTCTCCTCCCGACAAGATATACGACCAGAATCTGGACGGCACTTATCGTTGCGATGAACAACTTGATCAGCAGAAAGGTGGCTTGAGTGATCGTGGTCAAGCCGGCGAATAGGAATAGTGTTGCGAGGAGGAAATGGAACCCTGGTGGATACCAGAAGAGTTCTGTTGCCAAGTGGCCTTCAGATACCACTGTCAGTGCCTTCGAGATGTGTGTGGAGGGGTCCCAGCCTGGAAGGGTCTCATAGTTCACTAGGACTGTGAGGCGTAGGGCGAAGGCTCCACTCAGGGTCATGAGAAGAAGGAGGACCCTGATCCTGTCCTGCCTTGGTTCGGAGAGATTCTGCATCTCGTCTCTGGGCTCCTATTCTTCTTTAGGTTGCTAAAGTATTTCCTCTATCCCTGAGGATTACTGGGTCTGGTCGAGAATGGAGTTGTAGATCTCTAGGACCTTTGGTCCGACGACTTCTGGGGTGTACTTGGCGTTGACGGTTGCCCTCTCCTGCTCCCCTATTCTTGCGCGGTTCTTAGGGTCTTCTAGTAGTGAGATGGTTGATTCGGCGAGAGTTGCTGGGTCTCTCGGCGGGACAAGTATGCCGTTCTTTTCATGTTCTATGATCTCGGGGACTCCGCCGACAGCTGTGGCGATCACTGGTGTGCCGACGGCCATGGCTTCTATGATTACTCTTCCGAAGGGCTCGGACCATATGGATGGGAGGGTGAAGATGGTGCTCAGTGCGTAGAGTGCTGGGATCTTCTCATTCTCAATGTAAGGAATGAACCGTATGTTTCCTGCAACGCCAAGCGAGATTGCCAGTTGCAGTAGGGCGGTTCTCTCTGGACCGGGACCGATGATAAGGAATCTCGTCTTCGGGAAGCGCTTAAGGATCTCGGGTGCAGCCTTGATCAGGTACGCTGCCCCCTTCTGGTTTCGCAGGTGTCCGACGAATGAGATTACTCTGTCTCCTCTCCTTATCTTGAGGTACTGGGATAGTTCGCCCTTGTAGCGTTCAGCTCTAGCTCTGAAGTCTGTGGGGTCTAGGAAGTTTGGGACTACTGAGATCTTTGACGGTGTGAACCCGTTGCGTATCAGTATTCTTCGGTGGGCTTCTGAGAGTACGGCTAGATGATCGTACCTCAATGCGAATGAGAATCTGAGAAGCTGTAGAAGCTTCTCAAGCGGGGCCAATGGGGGTAGGCTCCTTGAGCCAAAGCATTCCAATAGTCCGTGGAGGTTGCATCGGACGCATATCTCGCCTCTAGGGTTTAGATGGAGGAAGGGACAGGTGACGAAGTGATTGTTTATTGTGGCTACGCTTGGAATGGGGCTCTCACAGAGGGTTATCTGGACTCTTGACATCATGTCGATAGAGTAAGAGTGAACGATATCTGGCTTCAGGTATTCGATCATCCTTGTCAACTGGGGGATGTTTGCGGTCCAGTTGAGAGCTGTCTGGAGTCCGGGTCTGGGAGGGATCTTTGGGTCTAGGAGGTCGTAGATGACGGTGACGCCGTGTTTCCTCATGAGGTCTGTCTTCCCATCTCTCCGCCGGGTCAGGACGTATACCTCGTGGCCAGCTTGTGCTAGGAAGTCAGCCAGATACCTTAGGCTCACCTCTCCCCCGGCGGGGAAGCCTCCGGCTCCGGGGAAGTCACGGGTAACTACGCATATTCGCACAGAGAGCCACCAGGATGATTCCAGTAGATTCAAGAAAGGCTTGATCTGTTTGGCGGGAGATGGTTAGGCTGTTCAGGATAGAAGCTTTTCGACATCTTCCTTTGAGTCGTGGTCTGGCAAATGGATCAGAACACTTTAAAAAACAAGTAGGTCAGCCTTTAGGAGGTGGCGTGGGTAGGGCTATGTTTCCCGTCGTTCTCAGGGAGCAGAAGTTGGTTCGCTGGACCTTGGTTGCGGTCATCGTGGTCGCAGCGATCCTTGAGGTGACCATCATAGTCTCTTACCCGATCCCTCCTGGGAGCGATCCTGGGTTGAGGGTCTGGTCGGCTCAGCGTCTTGTCGCCTTGGGAGAGAGGAGGGAGCCGTATCCTGCCTTTGATGTCACCTTGGCCATTCTCTGGATCCTGGGTGGCGGGGATCTAGGAAGGATGAGCAGTTTCTTCGCGATCTTCCTCTCAGCGACCGCGGTCTTGCCCATCTTTATCTTCGCCAAGGGTCTTACTGGGAATGAGGGGGTCGCCCTTGTTTCAAGCTTTCTTATTGCATTTGCCTTCTCGATATTTGAGGCCTTGAGCTGGGGAGGATACACCAGCATCCTGGCGCTATGGTTCATGTCAGCGATCTTTGCGACGCTCAGCAACAGCAGCTCATGGAGCCCTGGGGAGAAGGTGCTGGTGCTGACCTTGCTATCGACTGGGTTGTTGATGTCGCATTTCTGGAGTTTCTTTGTCTATCTAGCCATGATCTCAGTCATCTTCCTGGCTGAGATCCTGTTCGAATCCCTAGCTAGGAAGGGGATGTTCGTAGGGGACGCAAAGATAGGTATCGGCTCAGCTATTCTTGCTATTCCTGTTTCCGGCTACTGGTGGGCGCCCATATCCCCGTTCTTGAAAGACTTGATCGGGACCTCCTTCACCGGTTTCCCTGTTGCGATGCGGCCGTGGGATGCAGGCTACCTGTTGTACTTTCTTCAGCCCTACGATTTCTATAACCTGTTCGTGCCGATCGGGACTCTCGTGCTTGCTGTCCAGATCCTCAGAAGGCGGGGAAGGAGGGTGGGCAGTGTGCTCGTTCTGGCTTCGTGGCTGTTGGTTCCTATCGCGTTGACCCAGGCTTACCGTCTTGGGATCTCCGTCGACTATACGAGGTTGTGCTACTTTCCGATAGCTCCGATAGTCATCCTTTCAAGCATAGGGCTTGTGAGCTCCTTGGTTATTCCTTACACTCTCTTGACGGCAATTGCGAGAACACTCCGGCCAAGATTTGGGGGGTTCCCTGTTGTAGATGTCTCAAGACGCGTCTTGTCGTTCATCTTGGCCTATCTGCTGTTTCAGTCGATGCTTGGTGTCAACTCTGTTGCTACGATCCACTTCTCCCAGGCCGCGGTCTTCTATCAGAGTGTTAGGCAGCCCGAGTTCAAGGGGATCCTGTGGCTCGGGTTCAATACAGATCAGGAAGCCAACATCGCGGCTTCATCCTCTCTTGCTTGGTGGATCAATGGGCTCACTGGCAGAAACACGATCGCATCCATGTCGTTGCGCTTCATAACTGCGAGGTGGCAGATACCTGCCACCTCAGCTGCGAACATAATCATCGGAGATGTGAGCTACCAAGCAGATAACGGTCTGATGCGGATCGAAGAGAGCAACCCTTCACGTAGGGATAGGAATCCGGTCTTCGTCTTTGACAAGGATGGGCGGCAGGACACTGTGGCGGTCTTCGGGGATAACAGAATCATCGTGCACTGGGATGGCGGAGCGTACGCCCTGTCGCAGTTCAGAGTAATCAGGATGGGTTGGGTGTCTAGGGGTGAGGAGGAGGTCGCGCTCGAAACCGAGTATCAGCTCAAAGATAAGGGGCTAACTGTACTTAAGTCCGTAAGCGTGAGGGAGCGGGCACGCTTCGTTGAGGTGGATTTCGATGTTTATGCCCCGTACGGTTCCCTTACTGCTATCTCGGTCGAGGCGTCTTGCGGGACGGGGTTGAGCTACCAGAAGATCATCAAGGGAAGGATAAGGGGATCCGACCTCAAATGGGCTGCATTCATCGATGAAAAGAGGGGCGTATTCCTGGCTTTGATCGCGGACAAGTGGATGAGGGTTCGGGAATCTCTGGAGAACGGGGTGATAAGCGAGTGGCAGACGAAGTTCTACTCGAGGGGAGGGACTTCCATGCATGCAGCAGTCTATGTCGGCGCCTTCAGGTACGACAGCGACAACCAGACAATCACCCAGCTTACATCATACTCAGCCAATCCCCTCATCCAGGAACCCGACCGTAGGTATCGCCTGATGTATACCGACTACCTCTCACTCATTGCTCAGTTCCAGATCAACTATATCGCAACGAGGTCGGAGACCGCCCGTAAGTTCGAGGTTGAGCCGAGGACGGACCTCGTCTACACGAGTAACCGCATACGCGTCTTCTCGGTCAGCTAACCTTGAAGGTTTGGACGCTCGGACCCTAATCCTTGGAGGCTACTTCTCTCTGTCTGGGAGGTTCCGGATTGTTCTGTAGATGGCTTCGACTGGGTCCTCCATCCTGGACAGTATCGCGTTGGCTCTTTCCTTTTGGGCTGCCTGGGTTGGTTCAAGATTGTCCAGGATCTTCTTGACTTCTCTTGCGATCTTAACGGGATCATGGATCTTTCTTACAAGTCCCTTCCTCATCATGAATGACTCCACGCGTGTTGTCTCTCCTGGATAGCAGGAGATTGATGGAACGCCTAGGAGTGCCGCCTCCGCCGTCATGGTTCCCCCACCGCCAATAAACACCGAGGATGCAGCCAGTAGGCTCGGGGTGTCTATCACGTGTTCAGCCACCTTCACCTCCCTCGGGACAGATCTCTTCACGTTGGAGACCTGCAATTCATACCTTGGAATTACCATAAGCTCGATCTTCCCGCTGAGTAGTGAGGAGAGTTCTCTTACAACCGAGACTACTACCGAGCCGTAGCTTGGATGGTGGTCGGCGAGGTATGATGCGTAAGTCTCTTCGGTGCGGAGAACGACGATCGGCTTGTCCTTGGACAATCCTAGCTCCTTGAGGATCGCCTTGTCTGGGCGGGTGTCGCGTAGCCAGGTGGCGGGGTCGATGGCGTCGTACTGGACTATGGCGTTCCGATTGATGCCGTACTTCGTCCAGTCTTTCTTGGGGATAATTTTCGGGGTGAGAAGTCTAGTTGAGAATGGGACTGTGAGCCGTGCGACGGCTTGGGCGTGGGGGGAATCATTGATGCAGATGTGTGGGATGCCGAGACCGAAGGCGACGCGGGCAGCTTCGGGGGAGGCGTGGGTGACAGTGATGTCAGGGTGAACGTCGGAGATCAGCTTAGCAAGCCTGAGTCCTCGCTTTAAGCTTGCTTCAAGTTTTCCTTCAAGACTGCTCCCGCCGTACTTTCCTACCTGGACGAACCGCATCTTCTCCAGCTCTAAGAGTTCTACTGTCTCCCTATATCCCCTTGCGGTGACGAAGACTTCATGCCCCTTCTCCTCGAGCAGCGTGATCAGCCTCTTGAAGAAGCGGACCTGCTTAGGGGTCAAGATGTCGATGTGGATCAAAGGCATCCATGTTCCTCCACGAGTATTCTGCGAGTAAGATTTATGCAACGACACTCATTCACGTGTATGTTACCTAGTCGCTGGGGTGCTCAAGTATTGTTTTCGATTCTGGATATGAGCCCAGGAGACCTTGAGGAGAGCGTGAAGTCCGGGAAGACGATAATATCCGTGGTCGGTCTTGGAAGGATGGGTTTGGCGACCGCATGTCTGTTCCTCGATGTCGGAGCGACGGTCATCGGCGCTGACTCGAATCGAAGGGTTGTGGAGACGGTCGGCTCTGGTCAAGTTCGTTTCGCGGAAGAAGGGGTGGAGAAGATACTGCGTAAGGCGATCAGCGAAGGCCGGTTCAAGGCGACAGACAGGTTATCTGAGGTGGTTCCTGAGGCTGCTGTGATCATTGTGGTTGTGCCGACGGGTTTGGATTCGAGGAGTAGGCCCGACTACTCTGCCGTCGAAGAGGTCTGTAAGCAGATTGGTAAGGGAATGAGGGAAGGGAGCTTATTGGTCCTTGAGAGCACTGTGGGGGTGGGGGTCACCGAGCTTCTCGTGAAGAGGGCGTTGGAGTCGGCTTCAGGCTTTCAGGCTGGAAAGGATTTCGGTCTGGTCTACAGCCCGATCAGAGCGAGTGAGGGATCTGCTCTGAAGGATCTGCTGAGCTATCCGAGGATCGTCGCGGCGACTGAGGGTAGAAGCTTGGAGGCGGTCTCGGCGCTCTTCCGCCTTTTGGGCGGTGAGGCGGTTATCCATGCGTCCTCATTCAATGCGGCTGAGGCTGAGAAACTGTTTGAGAACGCGTATCGAGATGTCTCCTTGGCTTTGACGAATGAGCTCGCACTCTTCTGTGAGAATGCTGGGCTGGACTGGGGCGAGATTGTACGGATGTGTAATAGTCAGCCTTACTGCCACCTGCTCGTGCCTGGGGCTTGGGTTGGAGGAGGTTGTATTCCTGTGAACCCTTACTTCCTGGTCGAGGCTGGGGAGTACAGCAATGCGAAGCTGAGGATGGTTAGGCTTGCCAGGAAACTGAATGATCAGTTGCTCTCCCACACCATCAGGCTTGTGGTAACGTCTTTGAGGGATTGCGGGAAGAGCATAAGAAGAGCCAAGGTGGCGGTCTTCGGTGCCTCCTACAAGGCCAATGTGAAGAACGTGGAGTATTCTCCGATCCACTTGTTAGTCGATCGTCTGGCCAAGAAAGGTGCTGAGGTCAGGCTCTATGATCCGTTCTTCACGTCAGAAGAGTTGATGGGTGCGGGTTTGCCGGCTGCAAGGGGGCTTAAGGGGACGTTGGAGGGGGCTGATCTGCTGCTCATTACTGTGGGTCATGACGAGTTCAAGAGTCTAAGCCTCAGGGTTGTGTCGCAGCTTGTCAGAAGACCCGCTGTCATAATTGATTGTGGGCATGTACTGGATCCTGGGAGAGTTGAGGAAGAGAACCTGACCTACAGGCGGGTGGGAAGAGGCGTACACTAGCCGGGCGGCAGTTGCATATCTATCCTGGGGGTTGGGAACCTTTATCGATGGCTTTCGGTGGGCGTGGGTGAGGTGAGATGGGGAAGATTGCGGTCGGCGTGGTCGGTTGTGGTTTCTGGGGAAGACAGCATGTGAGGGTCTTCTCCTCGCTTGAGGATGTCGCTGTGAGGGCTGTCTCGGATCTTGATCTCCAGAGGGCAAGGTCTGTGGCAGAGGATTACGGGGTTCCGAAGGCGTGCGACGATAACTCTGAGCTGTTTGAGGATCCTTCTATCGAGGCTATCAGCGTCTGTACTCCCACGAATACGCACTGGGAGGTTGCCGAGCAGGCGGTGGAATGCGGGAAGCATGTCTTGGTTGAGAAGCCAATGTGTGATACGTCGGAGCAGGCGAGGTTGCTCATCGCGAAGGCTGAGCGTGTAGGGGTCAAGATGATGCCTGGTCACATAGAGAGGTTCAATCCAGGCTTGCAGAAGGTCATGGGTCTTCTCGGTGAGGGTCTTCTTGGGGAGGTTGTCCTTCTCTTCGCGAGGAGGGTCGGTAGGTGGCCGGATAGGGTGGGAGATGTCGGGGTTGTGAAGGATAGTGCGATTCATGATCTCGACTTGGCAAGGTACATCTTCAGGGGGGAGCCTGTCAGCGTGTATGGGCGGGCAGGTACTCTGAGTCATCGGTTCGAGGATTTTGCGGAGATTACGCTGGTCTTTCCTGGGGTGAGGACAGCCTTCATCGAGTCGAACTGGTTGACCCCTCGCAAGATCAGGAGGATGACGATCACTGGGAGGGAGGCGATGGTGGATTTGGACTTTCTAAGCCAGGAGGTCGTCCTCGAGAATGCGAGCGGGGCTACCAGGTTGGCGAGTGGCTGGGTTGAGCCTCTTGCGTTGGAGCTTGAGCACTTCGTGGGTTACATGTTGGGGGAGGTTGATCCGAGGGTTACGGGTGTCGACGGTCTGAGGGCGCTTGAGCTGGCAGAATCGGCGTTGAGGTCTTCCTCTACAGGTGAGGTTGTGCGTCTGTGAACTATTGGGCGATCCTGCCGTGGGATGACTCAAACCAACGTATCGTCTGTTCCAGCCCCTTCTCATGTGTGACTTTCGGTCTCCATCTGAGCTCGGCCTTGATCTTTGTCAGGTCTGCCTGGGTGTACTTCACGTCGCCGACCCATGTCGGTGTTATGCCGCATATGATCTCAGTCTTACCTGAGAGGCCTAGGCGATCCACGGTCTTCTTGGCAAGGTCCTTCACCTTGATTGATTCCCCTGACCCGACATTGTAGGCTTCTCCGTCAGCCTCCGGTGTTTGGGCGGCGGCCAAGAATGCTTCTACGGCGTCGTCCACGTAGACGAAGTCCTTCTTCTGTTCTCCGTCACCTATGACTTCTAGGCGCCTGTTGTCCTTCCGGAGCTTCCTTAGGAAGTCGTAGGTCACCCCCATTCTTGCCTCTGGTCCGTAGACGTTGAACAGTCGGAGGGAGACGACTGGCAGTCGGTAGGTTTCGTGGTAGGCCTCGCAGTAGTACTCGTCGACAACCTTGGTCAATCCATAGAATGAGATTGGTCCCAACCTGTGGTCTTCGGGTGTCGGTATCTTGGTTGTGTTGCCGTAGACCGCTGATGAGGAGGCGAAGACGACTTTCGCGTTTGCAGACCGTGCCGCTTCGAAGACGTTGACGGTTCCGATCACGTTGACTTGGCAGTCGTAGGCGGGTCTCTTGATAGATAGGGGGACGCTTGCCATGGCTGCGAGGTGAAAGATCAGGTCACAGTCTCTTGCGAGGTCCGTGATCTTTCGGCGGTGGCGTATGTCTGCTACCGCAGTGGGGATCTTGTGGGAGTTCAGTTTCTTCATCCGCTCAAGGCTGCCCTGCGAGGATAGGTTGTCCACCACCTTTGTCTCTGCCCCCCTACCGTCAAGTGCGAGGCAGAGACTGTATCCTATGAAACCTGCGCCTCCGGTTACTAAGACCTTCTTTCCATCAATTGACTCCATTTCATTCATCCCAATAGAGGTGTCCGCCTTGCTGGTCAGGATCCTAGGGCTAATCTTGCGGCTGTGAGAAGATAGATGACCCCTGCCTTCAAAAGGCTAGTCTTGGATTCACCCCTCTCCCTGTACTTGTATGTGAACGGGATCTCTTCGACCGTGTATCCTTTCTCCTTTGCTTTGTATAGTAGTTCGAGGTCGTACTCTCCTCCCACTGACTTTATGTCAAGCTCTTGGAAGAGCGTCTTCTTCAGGGCGTGAAAGCCGCCGGTGCAGTCCTTGACGTCTAGTCCTAGCAGCCATCTGGCGAAGGAGTTCATCATTCTGCTCAAGATAATCTTGTGTAGGGGTCCCTCCATGCGTCCCCCCTCGGCGTATCGGGAGCCCACAACTATGTCCGCCCCGTCGAGGGCAGAGACCATCCTGGGTATGATGCTGGGTGGATGGGATAAGTCTGAATCCATGGTCACGATTATCTCGTATGAAGCGGCTCGGCTGCCGTCGTTTATGGCGGTCGCCAGTCCTAGTTTACTCGGGCGATGGACTACTCTCATTCGTCTGTCTATCTTCGATAGGGTGTCCGCTATCTTCCCTGTGCCATCCGGGCTGTTGTCGTCGACGATAACGACCTCCCCCGCGATCCCATGAGAGCTTAGGACTGATAGGAGGCTTTCCGATAGGGCTGCGATATTCTCGCTCTCATTGTATGTCGGGAGGATAACGGAGACCCCCATACTTCTCCCTCACTGATTTCCTGGGAATGCTTGACAGTAAGCCTCATGGATTGGAGGGCTCTACTTGCGCTGTTTGCTCTTTGGAGAGGGCTAGGTCTTGAAGTATTCGGCGTAGAAAGGATTCCGCTGATAAGGCCATTGCTGTCCATTCTTGAGATACCAGTCCACTGTCCTCTTGAGTCCCTCTTCAAGGCTGACCTTCGGCTCCCAGCCAAGCATCTCTCTTGCCCTCTTGTTGTCGACCAAGAGGCGTTCGACGTCGAACGGGCGGATCTTCGACTCATTCTGCGTTATCTTCATGTTCTTGACGTTCATCAATTCGGCGATGAGGCTGACCAGATCCCTCATCTTGATAGCTCTCCCTGATCCCACGTTTATGACCTTGCCAATCGCCTCCTTGCGTCGTCCGGCAAGGATTAGTGCCCTTACGGTATCGTCGATGTAGGTGAAGTCTCTTGAGGTCTCTAGGTTTCCGCAGTTGATGACATTTGACTTGGCGAGTTGAGATATGACCTCTGGGATGATGTACGGGTGGGTCTCACGGGGACCGTAGGTGTTGAATGGGCGGATCAGGCACACCGGTAGCGAGTGTTCCTTGTGTAGGGTGAAGCATATTCTGTCGGCGGCGAGCTTGCTGACCGCATAGGTCGAGTGGGGATTTGTCGGGTGGTTCTCGTCCATTGGGACATACTGGGCTGAGCCGTAGACTTCTGAGGACGAGACGTTTACTATGAACTCCGGGTTCCCCTTCAGGGCTGCTAGCATTAGGTTGAGTGTCCCAAGGGCGTTGACTTCAAAGAACTCTTTTGGCCGCGTGTAGCAGAGTGGGATGAAGGGGCGGGCTGCTAGGTGGAAGATGACTTCCTGGTCTTTCACTGCTTTGAAGACTGCTTCCTCTCCACGTAGGTCTCCGCACATGATCCTAACATCATGGTCCCTGATGTTCTGGAAGCTGCCGAAGGAGAAGTCGTCTAGCACCGTCACTTCAGCGCCTAGCCTGCAGAGTTCGCCTACGACCGCGCTTCCAATGAAGCCAGCCCCGCCTGTTACGAGGGTTCTAACATCGCGAAGAGTCTCTGGCATACCCCTTCCTCGGAGTGTCCTAGTTACTACCCAAAGCCTCTCTTAAATGGTTAACGACGTAATCCTGTTTCGATTCCTCAAGACTGCAATACATGGGAATGCTCAAGACCTGGTCTGCCGCTTCCTCCGTTACTGGCAGCTCTCCTCCTCTATAGCCGTAAAGATTCCTGTATAGTGGTTGAAGGTGGATCGGTGGAAACGCTACCCTAGTCTCCACACCGCTGCGTTCAAGGTAGGCCTGGACTTGATCTCTTCTTGGCACTCTTATCGTGTAGAGCATGTAGGTGTGTCTGTTTCCCGGGCTGACGAATGGGGTGACGACTCCTGGCACTGAAGATAGTCTCTCGGAGTATCTCCGTGCCACCTTGACCCTGGCTTGGATCGATGCTTCCAAGCGGCTCAGCTGGACAACACCGAGTGCCGCTTGAAGTTCGGTCATTCGATAATTGTATCCCAAAGCGACATGGTGATACCTGCGGTCTTGGCCGTGGCTCTTCATCATTCTCAGCTGCTCAGCTAGGTCATCGTTGTCGGTTGTAATCATCCCCCCCTCGCCTGTCGTCATGTTCTTGTTCGGGTAGAACGAGAAGCAACCGGCGTCTCCCAGGCTTCCTGCCTTCTTTCCCTTGTATGTTGAACCGTGAGCCTCGGCGGCGTCCTCTATGACGGCAAGGTCGTATTTCTCCGCGATCTCCATTATCGGATCCATGTCGACCGTCTGGCCGCCGTAATGTACGGGAATGATTGCTTTCGTCTTGGGCGTTACTTTGGCCTCAACCATCTCATGGTCGAGGTTATAGGTGTCCGGCCTAATATCGCAGAAGACAGGCCTCGCGCTCTGGTATATCGCGACGTTGGCTGTCGATACGAATGAGAAGGAGGGCACTATAACCTCGTCTCCTGGACCTATGCCTATTGCTGCCAAGCAGAGATGCAGCGCTACGGTGCCATTGAAGACGGCAATCCCGTGCTTTGCCGTGCAGTACTCTGCGAATTTTCTCTCGAACTCCTCGACCATCGGTCCTTCTGAGAGCCTTCCTGACCTGACAACCTCATAGACGGCCCTAGCATCCGACTCGTCGAGATAAGGGTTAGCTAACCTTACGGTGTACTCTCCACCCATCAAATCCACCACGCTGTCCGCGTCATCGCTGATCGTTCGAAGACGGTTATGAACGGATCACCACGCACTATAAGTCTTATCCAACACGATGATCGGCAGTGGATGTACAGAGCGTATCCTCACTCGAAGTCCTGCCTTGTTTCAGGAGGGTCCGCGGACATATTCTTACTTGAGGCTGAAGTCAAGGGATGCCTACCTGTCGAAAAACCTGTTTGAACCCAATAATCGGTGGGCATCAACATAGTCTCGCCCTAAGGGCTCTCGAATATGAATCTTCCTCCCGTTGAGAATACGAGGTTCAAGTGGGGATCCATTGCATGCTTCTCAACCGTCCCAATCACTATTATTCGGATCCGGTATTCCCTAAGTGCCTCCAGATAGTCGAGGGTCGAGACCTGTCCCCCGGGTTCCTCGGGTTTCCTCCTTACCTCCTCCTCGAGGAAGTGTTCGATTGATCCATGTAGTTGTGAGCTGTCTTCCGCTATGAATCCGCCCACCCGAATGTTACTCCTTCCATCCTCGACCTTGAGATCGAGTTCAACTGAGATGAGCCTCATACCATCCATGTTGAACTGTGCTGAGGATTCTCCGTCAAGTGCCACAACGAGACAGAAATCTTCTGTCTGATCGTACAACGCGAACCATCTAGAATGCGCGGTTACGTATCTATTAGTCTCGTCTCCCAGTTTCCACTCCAATCCTTCAGCCAGGATTACTGAGTATCCCAAGTCCTCATTGGGATATGCGACTACGGTGAGACCCCGGACATCTGTTCGAATTCCCCTGATCCTAAGCTCAATATCTGCTAGGCTGGATAATCCTCGGAGGCTTATGGTCTTGGTTACAGTGAGTGACTCATCTGTATATCTCGTCTGCAGTGCTGCGGCATCTGTTGTCCTTGATATCCACGAGGATTCTCTGCTGATTATACTGGCAAGGGTTACCTTTCGACCGTTGGAGAGCCTGAGGAGGATCCCTGTATCATTCAGGTGCATTACCGATCTGTAGTCTCCCTGTAAATTGACGCTCAGGTCTGGGTTGAATCCGGACCAGTAGGGTCCAGAGTCACGGACCTCGATCCAATCATTCTTCATGGCGTAAGAAGCCTCGCTTACCAGTATTCCTGCTGTCTCCGCCTGGGATATCTGCCATGGGACATTGATGAATGCCCTTGGAATCACCGATACTACATGTCTTCCGGCCAATCCTCTTATCCACCACCCAACAGATCCGCCTGAAAGTATCTCCATACCTTCCTCCACATGCCCTCCGATCCAAGACATCATTCCAAGCTCAGGCTCCCTGATGTGGCTGTAATACTTCGTGGAGCTATTTGCCTCGCGAACAGCCCACCACCCTGGGCTTAGGACCACCGCCGCCATTACGAGAACCACCGATATTGCTAAGGCCGACCTCAGCTTCACGTTATCTGGCTTCGACACCTGACCAAATCTTACTTCCCTCGCTTCCAGGGATTCGTTCGCTCTGGTGTGATCGTCGATGATCTTTCCTAGAGCGTGGAACATTAGCGAGGCGGTGAAACTGAAACCGAGACCTGCCACTATCATCGCAGGCGCGGACGGGTAGTACCATAGTCTCCTGTAGTCAGCGCCTATCCCGAATTGGTATGCCTGCATTAGGATGAGGGGGGTAAGAAACCAAGACCCTACCAGAATCAAACCTTCAGTGTTCCGATGCTTCAAGCGTGAATGGAACCCTATCAGTCCTGCTGGCAGGAAGACGTAGTACAGCCAGTACGGTGAGAAGAATCTTTCGAATCTCACTCCTACCCCTCTGATGCCCGTAGCCCCCACCGGGGCGTAGAGGAGGGTCTCCAGCAGGAAGGGGAATATCGGAGCCCACCAGGGCGAGGAGAAGAGCAAGGCGAGGAGAGGGGTCACAGTCAAGATCCTCTTCGTCGCCGACTTGTCTTCACGGTCCTTCACCATGAGGGAGCGTATGTAGCTCGCTACCAAGAAGAGGAGGATCGCGATCGTGCAGATTGCGAAGCTCCAGAAATGCATCATCAGGAGACCGGCTGCGAGAATCCCCGAAGACACGGCTTGCGGTATCTCAGATTTGAAGTTCCTCTTCAGGGCGAGGGCGAAGATCAACGGGATCAGAAAGAGCGAGAGGCCTTGTGGATAGGAGCCGAATGAGACAAGCTCATAGGCAGATGCTGAGAAGGCTGCTAGAAACGCCGCAACCAAGGAAGCTCTCCTATCCTTAAACACGTGGAAAGAAACGCTGTACATCGAAGCCGCGGAGAACGCCATGACCAATGAGACGAAAAGTTCAGTGGACAATATCAGCCCAGTCGTGCTCGCTCCCGTACTTACCCAGAGGAGGGAGAGTGTCGCGTCAAAGGCAGGGTAGGTCACGTTGACCCGTTCTCTGGATAGGAGGTAGGCGTTCTTGACCCTCAGACCTGGGTCTGAACCTGGTGGACAAGGGAATATCAGGAATGCCTGCATTCTAAGCATTAATGCGGCTAGAATGATCAGTCCCAAGACTAGGGCTGTCCGGCTTCTTGTCTCCGAATACATCTGACCAGTCCTCAGCCGCTCCGGTGCGGTTGGCGCTCTCCTAAGATCACGGAAGCCCTGTTAAAAGAATTTAGAATTGAGCCAACCCCGCAAGGGCGATCTCCTACCGGCTCCAGTCGTTGGTCTACAGTCTCTGCCAGAAAAACGATTTAAGACATCCTTGCGGTCAAGTTTGTAGTCTAATCTTGGAGAGTTCCGTGCGTTGCCAGCGCATGATAGACGTGTCTTCCGCCCCCTGCGTTCTCGGCGTGGGGTCCTGTTGGTCGTCGCCGTGTTTGTTCTGGTGTACGCTCTCCTGTTGACCGAAGACATCGGGTACAAGAGCCTAGTTTGGGATGAAGCCGTTATTGCCCAGAGTGGAGTTGACATTGTAAGGCTCTATCCCTCCCTCTTGGATGATCCTCAGAGGACCATCGATACCTATGTTCGTTGGTTTCCCTACTTTCCTCCTCTCATGTCGCTAGTCCTGTCTGCTGCCTACTCTGTCTTCGGAGTCAGCGAGACCGTTGCCCGATTGGTATCCGCTTGTTTCAGCCTTCTCTGTTTGATCACAACTTTTCTCTTTGCTAGGGAGGCTTTTGACGACTCGACAGGGCTTGCGTCCATCCTTCTCCTCTCCGCGATGCCGATCTACTGGCACATGAGTAGGGTTGCCATGCTCGATGTGGCGTCGGTATTCTTCTTTACTCTAACCCTCTACCTCCACTACCTCGGCGTCAACAGGTGCAAGCGGGAGTTCATAGTTCTCTCTGGATTTGCATTGGGTCTCGGGATTCTAACCAAGTATCCGAACATTCTCTGTGTTCCCATTCTTCTCATTGCATTGCTGTTTGAGTTCGCTCGGGGTGAGAGGGCTGACTGGCGGTCTTTAGCGAGCCTACTATTGGCATTTGAATCAGCTTTCTTCATGGTGATTCCTTGGTTCTACAAGACGACCGTGCTGGATCAGAGTTGGAGACGATGGGTCTACGAGATTAGACCTGGGACACAGTACAAGTGGCTTATGGCAGAGTACTGGGTAGGATCCCTGACAGCTCCTTTTCTCCAGATGACCGTTTCCATCGGGATCCTTGCTCTGCTAGCGGTTGCCTACTCGCTTAAGCGGAGGTCGAAGGCGGACCTCTTCCTGCTTGTGTGGATTGCTCTCGTCCTCCTGTGGTTTGTTCCCATACACAAAGACCTGAGGTATACGATGCCGTACCTGCCCGCTTTGGCGATCTTGTCTGGTAGACTGTTGAGTGATCTCTCTGGAAAGCTTGCTAAACAACTTTCAGGTAGAACGGAGAGGATCGGTGGAGAGTACCCCCGATCTGCCATCATGGTAGTGATTTTGGCTCTGCTGATCGTAACACCGGTTCTGTACGGTCTTGCCACCCGCCCGAAAGAGTTGCGCGTACCGATCCGAGAAGCATTCGTCTACGTTGCAGGCAATATAGAGGCTGGGCGAAACGTCCTGATCCTCCTTTCCTGCAACAACTTCAGCCAGTACGCCTCCTACTTCTACATGTACATGACCATGGGGCTGGACGCGTCAATCCACATACTCAAGTATCCCTCGGACTCCGTAGACTGGTATGATCCGGGTCCTATCGACATAATGAAAATCAGTCAGATATGTGAAGAGAACAAGGTGCAGTACGTCCTCCTCTGGGACGGTTCTCCTTATGCCGACAGCTGGCTGCCTGCTCTCCTGCGCTCCGACCTCCTCGTTTTGCAGGCGACCGTTGGCTCGAAAGGCAATGCAATATATATCATCGAGTTCCAGTCAAACACAACCATCTTACGAAGAGTTTAGAAGGGAAGCATTAGAACGTCTTCCAAGAAAAAAGGGATTCCAGATGGATCGGGCAACCTCGTCGACCCCTAGGGCTCCACTGCGCTCTCGGTCTAGGGTAGGGTGGTATCTCGGTCTTCTTATCCTTCTAGCCGTCTACGCCCGATCCATCACGATGAACGTTGGTGAGAAGAATCTGGTTTGGGATGAGGCTGTAATTGCGCTGAACGGCTTGGATCTTCATACGGCGACTCCAGAGCTCTTCACGGACACCTATGAGACGGTCGTAGACCTTGTTCAAGCCTTCCCCTATTATCCGCCCCTGCTCCCGATTCTTCTCTCCTTCAGCTACGCTGTATTTGGGTTGAGCGAGTTCTCGGTTCGAATAGTCTCCCTGGTCTCCGGTCTTCTCTTTCCTCTGCTCGTCTTTATCTTTGGGAGAGAGGTGGGAGATGAGGCTACCGGTTTCCTCGCGGCGCTCATGCTGACCGCGTCGCCAATCCACTATTGGATGAGTCGCTTCGGTTTCGTGGATATGCCTATGTCAATCCTCTTCACTGCAACTATGTACCTGTTCTATACTGGCTACGAGAGGGGGGAGCTGAGCAGAATAGTCCTCGCCGGGTTCACCTTGGGTTTTGCCTTCCTCTTCAAGTACCCTGCGGTTCTCTGCCTCCCAATCATCCTCGCCTACTTCATACTTGATGTGCTGATCTCCCGGAGGATCGGTTGGAGGAAGGCTGCCGCCATTATTCTGGCATCGGAGGCTGCCTTGTTCATCGTCCTGCCCTGGGTCTACCTTACAACCACCTTGAGCTGGAAGTGGCAGGTCTGGGGGCATGAGATCTCGCCCGGCAAGGAGTACAAGTGGCTGATGCTGGAGAACTGGACCGGAAACATCGTCAACATGCCGGAACAGATGACTCTCGCCATCGCGATCATAGGCGCTCTTGGGCTTGTCTACTCGGTTTGGACGAGAGAGAAGATTGATCGTCTGATACTTCTGTGGTTTGCAGTGGTATTCCTCTGGTTCGTGCCCTACCACAAGGATCCACGGTATACCATGCCGTTCATACCCGCCCTCGCACTCGCCGGATCTAGGCTGATACTGGCCTCTCTGTCCGGGTTGTCGGCGGCTCTCTCAAAGGGAACGCAAGACCAAGGGAGAGTGGACGGAAAAAGGGGTACATTTACTATTCTAGGAATTGTGTTGGTGCTGGTCCTTGTGGCCCCAAGCTTTGCGGGGTGGCTTACGTTCACCCCGGATAGGGTGCCTGTCCGGGAGGCAGTTGCCTACGTTGCGAGGGACATCGAAAGGGAGAGGAGTGTGATGGTCCTTATGCCGGATAACGATCTCAGCCATTTCGCCGTCTACTTCTATCTCAGGATGGGCGGTCTACCCTATGGTTCAGGCGTACACGTCTACACCTTCGGCAAGACATCCGAGGGAGAACTTGACTCCGTCGAGCTCCTCACCGACTGCTACCGTAGGCGAATCCAATACCTTATGTTGTCTGATTACGCCGTTTGGTCCGCGGACTGGGTTAGGTCCCTGACAGAGGATCCTGGCTTGCGTGGTTTCTTCTCGTTGGAGAGAGTGTTCCGATCCGAACCTGGCGGCAGGGTCGTTTACATCCTGTCCTATCGTGGGCCTTTGAAACAGCTTTAAAACGATCCTCATACAATCGGTAACGTTCACATGGATGTGAGCTAGGGTGAAGGCTAGTAGGGCACTAGTCACAGGTGGAGCAGGCTTCATCGGGAGCCATATCGTTGAGGCATTGCTCAAAGAGGGCCTTGAAGTCATTGTCTTGGATGACCTCTCTTCTGGGCATATCGAGAACATTTCTTCCTACATGAACTGCCGGGGATTCTCCTTCCTCAAAGGAAGCATTTTGGACAGCAGCCTAGTAAGACAGGCGATGAAGGATGTGGATGTGGTCTACCACCAAGCCGCGATTCGAAGCGTACCCAAGTCGGTCGAGATGCCCTTCTTGGTCAACGAGGTTAACGTAACCGGGACACTAACTCTTCTTAATGAGGCCCTGGCAAGTGGGGTTGAACGTTTCATATATGCCTCCTCATCTTCTGTCTACGGTGAATCCCCCACTCTTCCCAAGAGAGAGGACCTGCCAACCGTTCCAGCATCCCCATATGGCACCTCGAAACTAGCCGCTGAACAATACTGCAGGGTATTCAACAAGGTCTACGGTCTAAGGACCGTCTCACTGAGATACTTCAATGTATATGGTCCCCGGCAACCCTATGGACCATATAGCGGTGTAGTAATCCTCTTCATAGGTCGGGCTCTTAGAGGTGAACCTCCAGTGATCCTAGGAGACGGCAATCAGACCCGAGACTTCACCCACATCAGTGACGTCGTTCTAGCCAACCTCTTGGCCTCAAAGCTTGACTCCGCCGTGGGGCAGGTCCTGAACGTCGGGACAGGAAGGCAGACCTCGATCAACAACCTTGCTCGGATGGTCCTAGAACTCACCGGGAGGACAGACCTCACCCCGATCTACGGTTCGCCTCGACCAGGAGACATAAAACATGCTTTGGCAGATGTCTCTCAAGCGAAGGAGCTGCTGGGCTACGAGCCGAAGGTCTCGCTCTACCAAGGGTTAACCGAACTTGTGAGATGGTACCAAGGACCGGGAAGTGGTTTCTACCTTGATGTTGCTTGACCTCTCAGATACCGAGATGGCTGCTTCCCTCAAGAGAGGGGGGATCACGATCGGCCTGGTCGGAATCGGAAGGATAGGACTGCCGACCGCTGCAGTCTTCGCTGAGAGCGGTGCCAAGGTGATCGGGATCGACATAGACCCTGAGATCGTGGAGAAGGTGAACAACGGGTCAGTGCATATCGATGAGCCAGGTCTGGATCGCTTGGTCGCAAGCCAGGTTAAGAAAGGTAATCTCAGGGCAACCTCAAATGTTGAGGAAGCGGCAAGAGAATCCGATGTCCTTATCATATGTGTTCCAACCCCCATTGACTCCTTGAAGGAACCAATCTACTCTCAGGTTGAAGCTGCCTGCATCTCGGTTGCAAAGGGCCTCAGGAAGGGCAGCTTGGTGATCATTGAGAGCACGGTGGGTCCTGGAACCGTTGAGAACTTTATCGCTCCTTTGCTTGAGGATATCTCGGGGATGAGGGCTGGAGAGGACTTCGGACTGGCCAGCTGCCCCGAGCGCGCCGATCCCGGGAGCATCCTCGAGAACTTGAGGAAGGTTCCAAGGATAGTTGGCGGGATCGACGGCAGGAGCACCCGCACCACGGCTGCTCTCTATCGTGCAGCGATGGGCGTGAAGGTGGTTGAGATGAGCAGCCCGAAGAGCGCAAACGCGGTGAAGCTCACTGAGAACATCTCCCGTGACGTAAACATCGCCTTGATGAACGAGCTGGCAATCCTATTCGAGAGGCTCGGAATTGATATCCTAGAGGTTATCGAGGCATCCTCGACCAAGTGGAACTTCATGCCCCACTACCCTGGTGCAGGTGTCGGCGGACCATGTATTCCTTCCAATCCCTACTACCTGATTAGGGAGGCTCAAAGGGTAGGCTACATTCCGCATCTGATCCGCCTAGCCAGAGAAGTGAATGATAGGATGCCTGCCCACGTTGTTGAACTCGTTATGGAGGCGCTTAACGAGATCGGCAAGACCGTCAACGGCTCCAGAATAGCGTTGCTGGGTGTCTCCTACAAGCCAGATATATCCGACATCCAACTCTCACCTGCGGAGCCGATAATCCGTTCTCTAAGACGACTCGGGGCAGAACTCAGAGGGTACGATCCATGCTTTCCGAATCAGACTGTGCTCGACCTAAGGCTCGACTCAAGCATCGACTCAGCGGTGGGAGGGGCAGATGCAGTTGTGCTCTGCACGGCTCACAAGGAGTTTAAGAAGCTTGATTTCGGGAAGCTATCGGGTCTGATGAGTAGCCCTGGTGCGTTCATCGATGCTAGAGGCGCGGTTGACAAGTCTGCGGTTATCAAGTCTGGCCTAATATTCAAGGGAGTTGGTCGTACCAGCTGAGTCCCAAGCGCCGCTTCAAGCCAGCGGGGTATCTGACGGGGACTGATCATTTGCGAAGCGAGAGATCGTCTGATTCCAGTTCTTCTCTCAGATCCTTTCTCGGATCCTTCTCCCTCTTGAAGTGGGTTCGAATCTTCTGCATTCTGGTTCTGGCTGCGTTCGCGCTGTATCTCCTTGATAGTCTTGGAGGTACCATCAAGCTTGCTCTCTACCGTTGGTCGTTGAAGAGGGCTCTTAACCTGGATTTGAAGCTCTCCCTGCTCTTCGAGATCTCCCATCTCCTTTCCCTGCCGTTCGCCATCTATCTTCTCAGTCGGGGCATAATCCATGACGGTTCAGAAGAAGCCTAGAGGGCACTATATCCTCATAGCTCTGCTCCTTGTGGCAGGGTTCTTCATGCGCATCGACCTTGCCTTCCGTAACCCGGTGGCAGGTGGGGATGAGAGGGCTGTCTCTTATACACATCTGACGCTGCCGACGAATAGAGAGGTGTA
>CAZBVH010000020.1:0-21217 GCA_964495315.1 uncultured Candidatus Bathyarchaeia archaeon
TGTGTATAAGAGACAGAATCCCTGGGGATTACGCATAAGGGACAGCGCAAAGGCGCTTAAGGCGATCGAGACGCTGAACGACGAGGAGCTCACAGAGCTAGGCAACCTATTGTCCGGCCGAGATATCGTGGACCTAGCTAACGGATTGGACATCGTCAGGGTTGCAAAACTGCTCCTATCACACCCCGTGTTCGCTCTGAAGATATCTGAGATCCTTCTCGCCTAGACAGCTGAAGCCGAAAGGCGCATTATCCTAGGGGTTTGATGTAGTCTTCACCCTTAGCCTCAGGTCCGCCTACTAGTAGCCGATAATATTCCTCATCGGTTCTCCTATCCTTCACGTGTTCAATCTTGCCTTTCGCGACAAATCGCTCTTCGGGCTCAAGAATGTCGGAGTAGATGCCCTGGTACGAACAGACCTCTCTGAGGTCCTCAACCTTCGGACCCTCAAGAATTCGGACATCGCTGACTTCGTAGGCGGAGGGGAGAAACATCGCCTCTGTATTGGATAATACCTTGGCTTCAATCTTCAAAAGGCCAAGGGGCTTGAACCATCTATCGCCGTACCTCTCAGTCTGCTCGGATTCCATCAAAACAGGGTGAACCGAGAACATCGTAGACTGGAACAAACCGCGGTTCCATCTCCGGGTAAGAAGTGCCTTCGCCTCATCGTAGCTCAAAGGATACAGCCCGACCTTGCCCCTACACCAGTCAACTAAACGATCGCTTGAGAACCTACTGATCCTCGAGGAGCTATCTTCATACATGGAAAGCAGGGCTCTCTTGACTAGGAGAGCGTTTCTTCTCCCGTATACGAGAATGTCGAGGTCCGAGAACGCTGTTTGATGAATGTCAAGAAGTATTGAGCCGGTTGCCCCGAAGTAACTCTCCCTTACACCGCTCTTCTGACACAACAGCTCGACCAGGGTAATGAGCTTCTCCTCCAGGTTGTCGAGTTCACTGCTCTGCAGCAGATTTTGCAGTCTTACCTCGGGAAGAAAACGCCTACCGATCCTCGGGAGGGGAACACTGGACATCCGAACGTGGAATGGTCTGCTGAAGAACAGATATTCAGGATGTTTCTCTCGCAGGAAGGCCAGTGTTTCGGATAGTGCGGGGATCGTGTAGTTCCTTAGAACGCGTTTGAATCTTCTCTTGCCTCGACCCCACTTTCCGGCTTGGTCAGGGATATACTTCAGATACGCGATCACTCTATCCCTTGGGTGGATGCCACCGACCACGCAGAAGAAGAAGCCCTCGCCCGTCTCAATGAAGTCTCGATCCCTAAATCTCCGCTCCATCGTCATATCACTTTGAGGAAGTCTTGTTTCTGATTCCCTAAGACGAGTTGATAGTAGGTTTCCAGTCTTCCTTCGACCCGCTCAACCTCACCTGCCGCCACTATAGACTCTCCCTTCTTTGCTTGCTCACAGAATCTTCCACGATACGAGATGACCTCTCTGATGGGAAAGATATCCCCGCTGAGGGTCTTCTCATCCTCAATCAAGTACCTGCAGGGAGTAAAGATGTTCTCTGAGTCATCTGATATGACCGCGCTTATCGTAGCCCGACCTGAAGGTCTGTAGATGAGATCTCCATACCTAAAGGTGAGTTCAGACCAATCCTTCAGGAGCCTTACGTAGTAGTCGCGTCCCCTGTAGGTTCCTTGAAGGATCTTCCGCTTTTCAACTCTCACGAAGTCCGCGTATGACATCCTCGTGTCCTTGCTGCGGAACGAGAACAGCTTCCGCAACCCCGGTTCGTCGTACGGTGCTACACCATTCCTCCGATCCGCAGTGAGTCCCCTCAAAGCTGAGTAGACGCGTCTTGACGCTAACGACCCGTAACATACCAAGTCAACATCCGAGTCTGGTCCATGAAGCTGAACCAAGACCGAACCTGTGATCCCCAAATCCTTCGCTTGAACCCCAGCCTCTGCCCTCAGCAGTCCGGCAAAGCTCACTGTATCCTGCTCAACGGGATCCAAATCACTTCTTCTCACAAGGCGGCTCAGATAGACAGTGGGCTTGTGGTAAAGCTTAACCCTGGAAATAGGCACCTCGCTGAAGGTTCTACCGAACACCCTGTCATAACGCAGGAACTCAGGGAAATTCTTTCGTAAGAAGCGATAACGAGCCTCAAGGGAGTATACCTTCTGGTATCTCAGCCCATCCTTGATCCTTGGTCCTGAAGCATCGGGGTAGTATCTGAGAAAGGCGACGATGTGTCCAGGAGGATGCATAAACCCCTTTACATCGAATATTAATCCGGAGTCTGTCTCAATGAAATCTCCTTCCCGGGCCACTTGAGACAAGACAGTTCCTCAGATCATTCATCTTTGAGCCTGATTCCCAGCGATCTCGTGAGTAGCAGAATCGGGGTGCCGAACAGCGTTGCCAAGGACGCTAGCGTGATCCTCTCAATCGCTGTCACGGGCAGAATGTTCATGAATATCACTGAGTACCTCGGGGACTGCAAGCCCATTACGGAGATGAATATGATTGTTCCCAGCATATGATCAGTCAAGACTGCACAGTAACTGGCCACAGCGACCGCAAGAGCGACTCTAGTCCGGCTGCTGCTGGAGAGGAAGCGCGAAGCCCTTCCATCAAGTAGCAAGGCGGCCAGCATCCCTGTTAGATGTAGGAGCGGATAGAGGGGCGAGCCACGACCTACAGGGAACAAGTACCATAAGCAGGAGACGGCTGCCAGCACAATAATGGCGAGAATCCATCCAGGTACCGCCGTCTTCTGGTTCTCAGAGATCTTTACAGTCTCTCTCAGCAGCATTCCTGCTTCAGCAGCCCCCAGAGACCTGTTCAATATGACTAGCGGGCTGAATGAGGTACCGATTCCCATCGCCATACCGATGGTAGCCCCTATAGCGGTTGCTATCAACCCGTTTATGGGGCCAAGCATCAAGCCATTGATCGGCCCCAGTATGAGGGCCAGATTGATGATTCCAGGACCTCCGATGATAGGAAAGCCTAAGTTCATTAACTGGACGATCGGGTAGAAAGCGGCGAAAACTGAGATCAATGCCAAGTCGCGAGACTTAATGATCAAGTCCTGTACCTCTATTAGCTTCGTCGCGCACTAGCCTGCTCAACAACGCGAGAAGGTTTCTCTGAAACACGAGAATATAAGATATTGTCCTCATTGACGGAAGAATCGTGCCAGTCAGATGAGGAAAACCACATTAGATGTCTGAAATAGTCTTGGAGACACTTCCAAGGAATAAGCACCCATCGATCAGCATGGAGGAAGACTTTTCTCTGCTTACGAGGAATTATCAGACTAAGAGGTAGAACGAGGATGACGACCCCCGAAGAGTACTATGGTCAGGTATTCGAACTCTTGCAGGATCATCACCGCTGGTTCCAAAAAGCAATACCTTTGGTGGCAAGTGAGAATGTCACAAGCCCCGCGGTCCGAGAAACATTGATCTCGGATTTCGGGCATAGGTATGCCGAAGGATGGCCGGGTGAAAGAGTCTACGCTGGCTGCAAGTACATTGATCAAGTTGAATTGCTCTGTATTGAATTGACAAAGAAACTATTCAGAGCAGAGTTTGCTGACGTTCGCCCAGTCTCAGGGGTTACCGCGAACTTAGCCATGTACACAGCGTTTACCGAGCCGAACGACCGGATGCTGGCGCTCTCCATACCATGCGGGGGTCACATCAGCATGGCGAAAAAGGACTTCTCAGGAACCGCAGGCTGTGTACATGGACTGAGAGTTGACTATTTCCCCTACAACTACGACGAACTGAATATCGACATTGACGCAACAAAGAAGCTGGTCGAGAAGATGAGAGGGGAGAACGATCCCCCTAAGCTGGCTATGTTCGGCGCGAGCGTCTTTCCGTTTCCCCACCCTGTCAAAGAGCTGGTTGAGACTTTCCACGAGGTTGACGCGAAGATCAACTACGATGGAGCCCATGTTGCTGGGCTGATCGCCTCAGGAAAATTCCAAGACCCACTCAGGGAAGGCGCAGACTCCGTAACCTTAAGCACCCATAAGACACTGCCAGGACCTCAACATGGCGCCATTCTCTCATGGAACAAGTACGCTGACCAGATAAAGAAGGGCGTCTTCCCAGGCATCACGAGCAACCACCACCTCCACGCACTAGCAGGTTTTGCCGTTGCATTATGCGAGATGATGGAGTTCGGTGAGAAGTACGCAGACCAGATAATCCGTAACGCAAAGGCATTGGGACAGGCTCTCTTTGAGAGGGGAATTAAGGTTCTCGCAGAGAAGAAGAACTTCACTGAATCCCATGTGATTCTAGCAGACATAACGGAGTTCGGACATGGCGGGGAACTCGAGCAGAAACTGGAGAAGGCTAACATCATTCTCAACAGAAACCTTCTTCCCTGGGACATAAAGCAGGGTAGACACTACTGGAACCCAGGGGGCATCCGTATGGGAACCCCAGAGGTCACACGGCTAGGTATGAGAGAGTCGGAGATGGTGGAAATAGCAGACCTCATCAAACGTGTGCTAATCGATAAAGAGCCTGTGGAGAAAGTCGCAGAAGATGTTGCTGCTCTACGGGAAGGATTCCAGAAAGTTTGCTACTGTTTCGAAGATGATGCACAAGCCTACGAGTACCTGAAGCTCCGGGGATAGAAGAGGAAAAGTAGGAAAAGAATTCCTATGAAGAGATCTATAATATACTTTGAAGAGCCGGGTCCTCAGAACACCGACGCCGTGATAACTGCAGTAAAGGAAAGAATTGCAGAGCGGGACGTTCAAAGTGTTGTGATAGCCTCTGAGTCAGGCAGGACGGCGCTTTCTGCAGCTGAAGCCTTGAAAGATTTGGGCGTTCATATCGTGTGTGTAGCTCCTTACGGAGGCTACCAGTATGTCCTGAAGAGAACCTGGCCTCCGATGAAGGAGGAGATACGGACAAAACTGGATGCTTTAGGGGTGAAGATACTGGACCAGACACCTTGGATCTTCGGTTGCACCTTCGACACAGCGTTTCTTGAAGACACCGCCCCTGCAACGGTCATCCACAAGTTTCTAAGCAGGACATTCGGATTCGGGGTGAAGACGTGTTTAGAGGTCGCATTGCTTGCAGCAGAGGCAGGCGCTCTCGCGCCGGGCAAGGAGGCGATCGCAATTGCAGGTACAGGCTGGTTAGGTGGGGGTGCCGACGCCGCGATCGTCGTTAAACCAGCTCCGGTCTACGAAGGCGCGTTCCTCAAGAACAAAGACGGCTTAGAAGTCCGGGAGATCCTTGCGATGCCCCGGGTCAAGTTCAGCGAACGCCTAATCGATGTGATGAAGAAGGCAGGGAAAGACGAACCGATCTAACAAGGTGTCGTTGAGATCTGAAGTAGCGCCAACTGCAAGAAGACGGCTTCCCACAGCAAGGACCAAGGCTGACAGCGGAAACCGGGCTGCTGCCTTCATCTTCTTATCAGACGACGGCAAGACCGTGCTGGAAGATTATAGAACCTCAGTGTGGCGAGTTTAAATGCGTGACGAGAATACTCTTATGAAGGGTTACTGGCGTTTGTGGCTATCTACTTTTGAATTGTTATGTTCAGTCCTACGTGGTACGCTAGCTTGTTGATTTATTCCTGTGTTTGACATGTTCTTGGGAACAATATACAGCAGAGAAAACGCCATAGGCTCTCACATTCCATACGAAACCATCAATAAATCAACAGGCTCGCGCGAGATGTGTCGAAGGAATACCATGTTTTGACCGAGCAGAAAAAAATAGGTTTACTTCAGAGACGGTATCCAAATCTTCCTGAGCTTACACACCATCGTGTAGGCAGGATCAATAATGTTCGCAACCTCGTATTCTACGCATTGACCTAGTAGAACATGGGTGGCACGCGCATCCAAACCGAAGTCCTCCTGAAGCCAGCGAATCATCTCAGTAGTAGCGTGCTGAAGAGCCTGGTCTAGTGGACGTGCATTACCTACGGTCAAGATGTACTCCTCGCTCTCCGCCCGCGGCCAGCTGATCTCCTTGCCTCTTAGCAGTTTGACGGTGAATTGCACATCGAAGGATACCTCGATACCCATACCCACTATCTCTCCATCCCCTTGCACCGCATGTCCATCCCCGATGAAGAGGAGGGCTCCAGGAGCGAAAACAGGAAAGTAGACAGTCACTCCAGCAGTAAATCCATTATAGTCCATGTTTCCTCCGTGACGGGCTGAAGTCTCAGAGGAGATAGCTTGACCCTCCGGCGGCGCCACACCGAAGCATCCCATCATGGGTCTAAATGGTAGAGTGAGATGGCCGAGCTTTGTCTTAGGTTTAGCCAAAGAAGCTACAACCTTCGTCAGATCCAATTCCCACTCAGCAGGCGCGTATCTAGGCATCTCCACCACATACTGTGGGTCAACTACATTTGGCTTGATGGTGGCGTTACTCCTACCCACACGCCTGTTCGGCCATAATCTATCGAACCGAACAGCCAGAGTATCCCCAAACTCCGCTCCCTCCACGTAAAAGGGTCCAGTCTGGGGATTCGGTCCGGGTGACAATTTTCGGTCAGAGGCATCTCGACCGGAGCAGTCTAGAGTCGTAGTGAGTACGGTATCGCCGTCAGCTATCCTCAAAATGGGCTCATAGGAACCCAGAGCAGTATAATAGACCTCAGGTTGAAACTGATGAATCGCCATCGCTTCTCTCTTCTCTTAATTATCTTCAGCTGTTGAAATACTCTTCTCATTGTTCTCGCATCGTGTACCCTAAACCTTCCGAAGCACATGTCAATGTCAGCACATGGCATAGCGTGCGCTACAAGTTCTACTCACCCAGAGAGGACGACGAGTTCCAGCTGGTCGAGTGATCTCTAGTCGATTAGGCATCTTCTTCTCGGAGTACAACACATGTCGTCATGTGTGAACCAAGATGCCAGCCCTTGAGCGCACAGGGTGCGTTTAAACAACGGAAAAGGCGTCTCTTAGGATCTCCTTATGATCAAAGGCAAGTTTCAACGGGATCTTCTCAAAACATTTGACCTCTTTGGCTTCTGTACCTGCCTTTAGTTCCCCACCAATCTGTTTTGCCAAAAAAGCGATGCTGACAACATGTCCTCTAGGATCTCTCCTAGGATTAGAATATACTCCTATTAGTCTCTCTATCCTAACCTCAAGTCCAGTTTCTTCCCTTGCCTCTCTGATGGCAGCTTGCTCCACCGTTTCTCCGTATTCAACTCGACCCCTGGGGATAGCCCAATGGTTAGAAAAAGGAGAATACCTTCGTCTGATGAGAACTATCAAGCCCTTCTCATCCATGATTATGATGTCAGTAGCTAGAAGGGGAGTTTTTCCTCCGGTCACTCCGATCTCCCTCCTTGTCACGACACGCTAGTTGATACAGCACGCCTATACGGAGGGTAGTTATATCCCTTTCATACTCGAGAGTGGGACTCGCAGTTGGAAGCTCGTCAGCCTTCCACTACAAATAGGTTTGTTAAGAACTGGACGAACTTCAGGTCAAGCAAGGTCTAGTGGAACTTCTCGAAAGACTTCTGGACAAGAATTCAACGTATCCGCAATGCGAGATTGGCTCCATGCACAAGGAATATGCGCCAAGAAAAGAAGAGGGGAATCTCCTGCTAGATATGCATTAACAATCCGCCGTCGCATTTTATCGCCTCGCCTGTAATAAAATCGGCGTCATCTGAGGCCAAAAAGACTACGACCTTTGCTACGTCTTCCGGCTCCTCAAGTCTGCCGAGGGGACTCACCTCAAGATACCTTCTCTTGATCTCCTCGATCGATCGGCCGGTGAGCTCGGATTCCCATTGGATTTCTCTCTCTTGCATGCTCGTTCTTACTAAGCCCGGGCATACGGCGTTCACGTTGATCTTGTGTTTTGCCAACTCCATGGCGAAGCTCATAGTGTGAATGATGCACGCAGCTTTAGATGCATTATAGTCTGACAGAAATGTACCTCCGCTAAAACCGGCTATAGAGGCTGTATTGACTATCTTGCCTTGTCCTCCTTGTTTGATCATCTGTCTCGCGACTGCCTGAGAGCAGAAAAAGACCCCTTTAGCGTTAACATCCATATTGAAATCGTAATCCTTCTCTGTCACATCGAGTAATCGGTTCATCGTCGAGACGCCAGCATTGTTACACAGGATGTCTATCCTACCGAAGACTTCTACGGTCCGCTTCACCAGATTATCGATGTCACTAAGCAACCTCACGTCGCATTTCACAACGAGAGTCCTCCTCCCTAGCACCTCTATCTCCGACGCCGTTTTCTTCCCCTGCCCCTCGTCCAGGTCAGCTATAACAATGTTGGCTCCCTCTTTAGCTAACGCGAGCGCTATGCTTCGGCCTATACCCTTGGCCCCGCCTGTCACAATCGCGATTTTGTCCTTCAACCTCATCGAATCAACACCTTCAATGTCCGATCCCTGAATCGCCGACACGTGAATAAGAGTTCTTCTAGAAACGGTTGCTTCGTATGGTCACCAAAAGAACTGTCAGATTCTCTCTTGTCGCATCAATCGGGAGGCCTTCTTGAAACGGTCGCGTTCAGGTTTGCAGGCATCTTTAGAACGAAAGAAAAGGCTCTCCTGGCTCTGGATTCCAGGTGATCAGCAAGGAGCCTCCAGAGAAGGTCGGGAAAGATGTCCGCGATTTCCGCAAGGAATTCCCGAGAGTGCACTTCTGCTTCGAGAGTGCTACCCAGGTCTATGATTATACTAGACTCCGCTAGAAAAGAAATGCACGCCCATTCGCGAGAGAATATGGAGAGACCCGTGGGGAGCCTCTAAGAAACGAAATGTGATAGTTACTGATCTAGGATAAAGATCCAGGTCGGGAAATACTACATCTTTTCCCGGAAAACGCCTTTTATCCTAACGCACTTAGTCTTAGAGTGAACAGCTTCATTCTAGTTGACAAAGGAGATCGAGCTCTTGAGGAAAACTCACCGCTATCTTCCTAATAGTGTTGGCACGATAGAGAACAATATGCTCAGAAGGATCCAAAAGAGGAGTGTTGAAGACCTATACAGTGATGTTGAAGACCAGATCGTCTTGAAAGATGAGTTGGAGCTTCCAACGGCTCTATCGGAACCGGAATTAGACCGAGAAGTACGAAAAATTCTGGGCAAGAATAGGACTGTCTATGAAATTCCAGCCTTTCTTGGCTGCGGTGTCTGGCCGCACTTTGTTCCGGCCGCAGTGGACGCGATAGTTGGCAGAACGGAATTCTACACCTCCTACACGCCCTACCAAGCGGAGATAAGTCAAGGAATGCTGCAAGCATTGTTCGAATATCAGAGCCTGATGGCTGAACTTCTCGCGATGGATGTTGTGAACAGCTCAATGTATGATTGGGCTTCGGCGCTCGGAGAAGCAGCCAGAATGGCTGCCAGGATAACTCATAGGAATCGAATACTTGTAGGTCGGGCGATAGATCCGAGTAGACTATCAGTCTTGCGCGCCTACACCGAACCTGCAAACTTAGGGATCGACTTCATTGAGGAGGACAAGAGGACTGGCCAGGTCGACATACCAGATCTTAAGGAGAAGATTACAGGAGATCACGGAGCGGTCTACATAGAGAACCCGAATTTCTTCGGTTGCATCGAATCCCGAGTTCACGATATCGGCGAGATCGCTCATGAGAAAGGCGCCCTGTTCATGGTCGGCGTCGATCCTGTGTCTTTGGGGATTCTGGAGGCGCCTGGAAACTATGGAGCAGACCTAGTCGTGGGTGAAGGACAGCCACTGGGCAGCCATATGAATTTCGGAGGACCCCTCCTCGGTATATTCGCGTGTCGAAATGACAGTGGGATGTTAAGGCAGATGCCGGGCAGACTAATCGGATTGACTGGGTCTTTGGATGATAAGAGACGAGGATACTGTATGGTCCTGCAGACGCGAGAGCAACACATTAGGAGGGAAAGAGCGACCTCAAACATCTGCTCCAATGAAGCCCTGTGTGCGATCGCAGCCTCAGTCTACCTTTCACTTCTCGGTCCAGAAGGAATGAGACGTTTAGGGGAGAACATCGTCCGTCGATCCCATTACGCCATGTCCAAGCTCTCAAGGATCGAGGGCGTGAAAGCGCCTTTGTTTGACTCTTGCCATTTCAAGGAGTTCGTTCTCAACTTGAACACGAACAGGGCCAGAATCGAGGGCGTACATGAAAAGCTATTGGAAAAAGGGGTCCAAGGAGGCAGGATCATCAAGCATGATTTCCCAAGGTATGGGGAGAGTGCGGTCTACTGCGTTACCGAGACTCACAGTCAAGAAGACATAGACAAGCTCACTGCTGCTCTTCGTGCAGCCTTGGAGGAATCATAGATGAGGAAGAAAGCGTTTAGACAAGCACGTTGGGACGAGCCAAATATCTTTGAACTCGGGTCCAAGGGGCGAATCGGATACTCTCTTCCGAAGTTGGAACCGGAGATTCTGAACTCCGCTTTGGATCCCGAGAAGGTGCTGCCTGAGGCGGTGAAAAGAAAGATGCCTCCGAATCTGCCCCAGGTCTCAGAGGTCGAGGTAATCCGACACTTCACAAGGCTCTCCCAGATGAATTTCTGCGTGGATCTGGGAATCTATCCCTTGGGTAGTTGCACCATGAAGTATAATCCAAAGATAAATGAGCGGTTGGCAAATCTCGACGAGTCAAAGAACGCCCATCCTTGGCAAGACGCCAAGACCGTCCAGGGCTCACTTGAGATACTCTACAAGCTCTCAAGATTCATGGAAGAGATTACTGGAACAGATAGGGTGACGCTCCAACCCGCAGCTGGGGCGCACGGGGAACTTACGGGGATATTGATTCTGAGAGCCTACCACAAGGACAGGGGAGAATTACGACAGCGAACCGAGGTACTGATACCGGATAGTGCACATGGGACGAATCCTGCGAGCGCAATGATGGGGGGATTCAAGGTTGTCGTGGTACCCTCATCGGATAGCGGCTGCGTGAACCTGGATGCCTTGAAGGCATCCATCTCAGACAAGACGGCAGGACTGATGCTGACCAACCCCAACACCTTAGGCATATTTGAGGAGGATATTGTTGAGATCTCAAGTATGGTACACGAAGCCGGCGGCTTGTTGTATTATGACGGCGCGAACCTCAACGCGATCATGGGCAAGACTAGACCCGGCGACATGGGGTTCGACATTGTACACGTCAACCTTCACAAGACTTTCTCTACTCCGCATGGAGGAGGAGGACCTGGAAGTGGACCGGTTGGCGTGAAAGGAGAACTCGAGAAGTTTCTGCCAGTTCCTATTGTTGAATTCGACGGGGAGAGATACTACTTGGATTATGATCGACCGAGAAGTATAGGAAGGGTTGGAGGGTTCTATGGAAACTTCGGGGTATTGCTCAGGGCATTCGCCTACATCCTCAGCATGGGGCCAGAAGGGCTTAGGGAGGCAGCTGAGCTTTCCGTGTTGAACGCCAACTACCTGGCTCACGAGTCGAGAAGGGCTCAAGGCATCACGCTACCCTATTCGCCTGAGAAGCCGAGGAAGCATGAGGTTGTGCTTTCAGCATCAGATATGGAGAAGAGAACCGGTGTTCGGGCACTCCACCTGTCAAAGAGAATCCTGGACTTCGGTATCCATGCACCTACAACCTACTTTCCTCTAATAGTTGATGAGGCATTGATGATCGAGCCGACTGAGACTGAACCGCGAGAAGAGCTGGACAGCTATGCAGAGACGATAGGCTCAATAGCCAAGGAGGCTTTGTCGGATCCGAACAGAGTTCTCAGGGCACCGACCAATACATCAATATCGAGGCTGGACGAGGTCAGAGCCTCTCACCCTAAGACTCTATGCCTTACGTGGAGGATGTACCTAGAGAAGAGAAAAGGGGAAGGGGTTGCAGAGGACGAGAGTGGCGAGAAGTAGCAAGACCCTCAGGAGACTGGGATGCGGTCAGCTAAGCTTTTCTTAGTGGCCTTTCTCGACTATTCTCACGTAGTCTTCGACCTTGAGAAGGTCTTTTACCTCTTCTTCTATCGAGGCAGGTTTCAAGACTGCAATCCAGCCCTCTTCGTAGGGTGACTTGTTCAGAAGTTCAGGCTCTTCCGACAGTCTCTCGTTGATCTCAACGACTGTTCCCGAGACGGGCGAGTAGACATCTGAAACAGCCTTGATTGACTCGACCGTTCCTAGAGGGTCCCCTTTCTTCACCAAGGCTTCTACTTTAGGGACCTCGCAGAAGACGATCTCGTGCAAGGCGTCTTGAGCATAGTCGGTGATTCCTACCCTGACCACGTCTCCTTCTATCTTCAACCATTCATGCTCCCTTGTGTAGAGGAGGTCATCAGGGAAATGCAGATTCTCGAACTTCAACCTGTCTTCCGTCTCCAACCGTATTTGTTAGTGTCGAAAAAGGGGAAATCTACGATTTCAGCCTTTAGGTCCTTCTCTCTTATCCGTACTGAAACGGTTCTACCAACCTCAAAGTAGTTAGTTGGCACGTAGGCTACCGCTATCCCCTTTTGAAGTATCGGTGACAGGGTCCCGCTCGTAGTCTCTCCGATCTCGGTTTCGCCATCCATGACAGGACACCCTGCCCGAGGTATCCCTCGATCGATCATTCTGAGTCCGACGCGAAGTCTCGTGACCCCTTCCTTCTTCTGTCTGGCCAGAGCGGCGCGGCCGATGAAGTCTTTGGCTTCAAGTTGTACCACGAAGTCCAGGCGAGCCTCGAACGGTGTAGTCTTCTCGGTTATGTCGGCACCATAGAGACACATCCCCGCCTCCAACCTTAATGTGTCTCTCGCCCCGAGCCCGCAGGGCTCGATTCCATAGGACTTGCCCGTGTCTAGGATTCCTTCCCACAGACTAATGGCTCTCGATGGTTCGGTGAGCGGGATATTCCAAGGCATGACCTCGAAGCCGTCCTCCCCTGTATACCCCGTTCTCGCAACGAGAGCCTTCACACCCATAAGCTCAATCCAACCGAATCTGAAGCGCCCAATCATGCTAAGGTCGTCCTTTGTCAAAGCCTGCAACGTCTCCTGAGCGCGAGGCCCCTGAACTGCAAACATCGGGACCTCATCCGAGATGTCTCGTATCTGTACGTTGAAGCCGCGGGAGTTCTTTACCGCCCATTCGTAGTCCGACTTCCGGTTGCCGGCATTGTACACCATGAGGAACTCATCTTCGGCGATCCTGTAGACAGTAAGATCGTCGACTATCCCCCCGGATTCGTTGCACATGGTGGAGTAATGTACTTGGTCTAGGTTCAACGAGGAGACAACTCGGGTAGTTAGGCAGTCTAGGAATTTGCCTGCATCGGGACCGCTGAAGAGCGACCTCCCCATATGGGTGACGTCAAAGATCCCGACGGAGTTCCTGACAGCCATGTGTTCGGGAACTACGCCTTTGTACCAGATCGGCATCTCGAAACCTACAAACTCAACAAGTTTTCCATGAGTCTTATGAAAGGGATGGAGATGGGTCTTCAATACGACCATGTACTTGCCCTCATCAAGAGATGGAATCTCTGGGCTCATAGACTAAAAAGCTTAGGCAAGAGCGAGCTGAAAACACACTGAGCTATAGTGGCTTCGGTTGGAAGATGCGCATATAGAGGCAGTCCTTACTGTCGATCCTTGCAGCATCTATGGAAGCTGACTCGTCAAACTCGACTGGGGCGTCTCGAATCAAGACCATGGGAGTCTTCTCGGTCGTCTCGCCCATCACAAGGTGCGCCGCGCAAGCCAGGTCATCCGCTATAGCCATCCTCGTTATGAGGAGAGGCTTGTTGTGCAAGTCAGGCTTCCCTCGACAGTCCCTGATCGGATTGAAGCCAGAGATGCCTATGGCTACTCCAATCGTCCCCATCCGAAGCGGGACCGTTCTGCTGTCAATCAACAGGACGCCCACACGCTTCCCTACACGTTTCTCTATCTCTTTTCTGATGTCTGTAGCATCTCTGTCAGGATTCTCTGGGAGTAGGACCGCAAATCCGCGGGGAACATTCTTGTGGTCTATCCCGGAGTTGGCGAACATGATGCCATCCTTTGAGGTGAGGAGCGCACGGTAGACTCCACCATAGACTTCGTCAGCCTCACGGAGAACGACTTCCACGAATCCCGGCTCAAGACCATATTCCGCGGCAAATTCTTTGGCTCTCTCAGAGGGACTGATCATGTCAAACCGCACCAGCCTGTTCCGAGACACCGAGATTATCTTGCTTGTGATCGCCACTATGTCGCCGTCTTCTAGCTGCAACCCTTCATTGCTCAAACCTTCAAGCAGCAGGGAGACCAAGTTATCCCCTACGCCTATCAACCGAGTCTTGATGCCAAAGAGAATCGTTCCCAGCCCTCCGTGAACGGGACTAGAGTTCCCCATCAAGATATAACACTTGCTCAGTCACTAGGAACATGGAATAGTCCTTGGAGGGATGCGATGGTTAGGAGATTCCTACAGGTTTCGTGGCAAATGTATCCTTCCCTAGGCTCAGAGATGATGCTTTGCAGAACCAGATCCAACGCGGGGAAAGAAGCTGATTCGAACGGGAGATCGCAGAAGGGTCTGTTTCACAGGGAAAGACTTGAGTTTAGAATCTTGTCGCGGTAAATGCTGCAGCCAAATAGAGGATTAAGGCAAGCGCGAAGAAGCCTCTGAATCCTATGACATCAATGGTTTCACCGGAGATCAAGGGTCCAACAAATCCGCCTACGAATACAGTTAGATTGTAGATCCCCAACACCCTGGGCCTAAGCTTTGGAGGAGAGAGCTCGGTTACAAGCACAGTAGTTGCCAGCCACCATGCTCCACTGAGAAGCCCCCAGATCGCAAAGATGATGACCATTGGGAATCCCAGCGGGGAGAACTGGATTAAGACCACTACCGAGGCTGCGGATAGCGATGAGAGCAACATCGGTATTTTTGCACCGAATCTATCTTTGAGAGCACCACTCAGCAATGGTCCCGCAATAGCGGCGAACGAACTCAAAGCCAAGAAGAATGAGGCTGTTGAGAACGGGAGTTGCCTGCCTGAAACCAGGAATGAGAGGAGAAAAGTCGAGAGACTCCAGCTAGCAAGCGACGTGAATGTTGCGTACAGAAGAACTAGGAAGATTCCCCTAGAAAGAAGGACAGCAGTCAGTTTGGATTGATTCTCTCGTGAAGATGGGAATTCCTCTTCTAGTCTCTGCTCCCTTCTCCCCTCTGAAAGCGATTTCTGTACGTAGGCAGCGAAGGAGATCCCGAGCGACGCACTGATGAGGAAGATGTAGCTCCAATCAGGCAGTACTCCCAAGAACGTTCCTGTAAGCAGGTAAAGTAGGACGGTGGCTATCGAGCCTCCAGTCATTGCAATACCCATCTTCCTACCCCTCTCCTCCACAGGTATGCGCGTAGTCATGAGTAGGGTGCTCGGCACAAAGAAGAACCCGGCCAACAACCCTGTCAGGACTCTAAGGACTACCATGTGGTACAGACTGCCAACGAGGACTATAAGGGCAGTGAAGAGAGAGGACAGGAATATCCCGATGACTATCGGTTTTTTTTCACCGAACCTTTCAACGACCCTTCCAGAGATCGACTGGCTTACTGCGTAGGAGATCATGTAGCCGCTCACGAGAAGTCCGGCTTCAGCATAGGTGGCATGATATCGAGCTTCGATGAGGGGAAGAAGTGGCGGGATTATCATCCGGTTGAACATTATCGTGAACCAACCGAACCACACAACTGCGACTATCGTCATCGTTGAGCTCTTGGAACTTTCCTCACGGCTCATCTCATTATCTGCTTCCGAAGGTTGCGACTACAAACGCAACAGAGACTTAAGAGTTTCGCAGAGTTTCCAGTTTCAACGCCATGACTCTGAGATCTCTACTGCGGGCAAAGGAATGCCTATCGCATTATCAAGGGAGCACTGGTGAAGTCATCTCCGACGAGACAAAGTATCGCAGAGGTAGCCTACGAGCGATCACGGAAGCGCAGTCAGATCAGCCAGCTCCCGTAATCTGTGATAACCGTGAATCCATCTACGGTAATGCCTCTCGTAGACTGAGGCGGTGTCCCTGTGCGGTCTAATCGTTGGCTCCCACCGTACGAGACGCTCAACGGCGTCGGATATACTGTCGTAAATTTCGACCCCGACCCCTGCCAGAATTGAGGCTCCGAGGGCCGTCGCCTCTTTGAGAAGAGGTACCCTGACGGGGCGATTGAGTACGTCTGATTGTATCTGAGCCCACAGCATACTTCTCGATGCTCCACCACAGAAGACCAGTTCCTGAATGACGTTTCCCGATACTTCCTCGAGCTGTTCACAGTTTGCTCGGACGGCAAAGCATGTACTCTCTAATACTGCTCTCGCAATCTCACCCTTTCCAGAAGAACCTTCTCGGGAGAACGCTTCAAGACCGATAATGCCGGTTGGTGAGGGTGCCTTTTGACTTACGTTCATTATGCTGGCTCCAAGGTAGGCGAGCATACCGTTTGATCCGGGCGGCACTCTTTCAGCTTCAAGATTGAGGAGGTCGTAAGCATCTATGCCGGTAGCTTGGGAAGCTGCGATTTCTAGGTCTCCTAGCGAATCTCTGACCCAACGATACAGCCAGCCCGTGACTCCAGCGTTGCTTTCAAGGATCCACTTTCTTGGAACGGCGTGACTATTGGTCCATAGTCGCCGTTTCGGGTCTATCAGTACCTTAGGCAAAACCATCTGAACTGGCGTGGTCGTGCCGGCAACTGCGGTCGTCTGGCCATCCTCGATCGAGGCGCTACCTATTAGCCCGCATTGGGTGTCGGCACCTCCGATGACCACCGGTGTGCCGGTCAGAAGCCCTGTTTCCTGGGCTGTCTCGTCGGTGACCGAGCCGAGCAGCGTTCCGTTCTCCCGAACTTCAGGGAAGATCTCTCTCGGGAGATCTACCTTTGATAAGAGGAGGTCAGACCAATCAGACTTTTCCAAGTCGAAGAGGCAGGTTTCGCATACACCAGACGGTTCGACGGCAGGCTCGCCGCAGAGCTTGTAGAGTATCCAGTCGCTGATCATCAGAAAGAACTTCAACTTGTCAAACTCTTTCGGATGATTCTTCTTGAACCACACCAGCTTTGGAGTAGGCATGAATGCGTTCGGCCAGTGACCTGAAGACTGATACATTTCCTCTCCATATCTTTCCTCAATAGCGGCACCTTCAGGGAATATCGGTTCGCCAAAAGGGATGAAGTACTCGTTCTCCTCCTTGTCCACTAGGACAAACTCCTCTCTCATACTTGTGGAGGTGATCGATGCGATCTGTTCTGGTGAGACCTTAGGGTGGGAGAGTACCTTGTGAGCTGCAGATACCAAGCTTCTCCATCCTAGGGCAGGAGTCCATTTCGCCCTTGACCAAGGCTCGAATGAAGCCGCCACCTGATTGCCCTCGGTGTCGAAGACTAGGCACTTTCCACCCCCAGATCCAGCGTCAAACACCATCAGGTGCTTCTTTGCCAAACCTTTCACCCTGCCATCACTCCAAACGCTTCAGCCTAGTAGCTTGCCCTTCTCAGAATCTCCTTGACCGAGGCATAGGCTACAGATGTGGAGGGTAACTCAAGTAGGGATTTGCCATTGAGCACGTGATGCTCAACTTCCAAGTCGTAGGCGATATTTCCTAGAAACCTAAGCCCGGTTCTCTTTTCCACCTCAAGCTTCATCCGCTCTGAAAACCTGAATCCGCCAACCACATAGAAATTCTGGAAGTCTATCTTGACTTCCTTCGCAATCCGATAGGCTCTCTTCACGTGATTGAAGGATTTGTTTGAAGGATCTATCAGATCGAATATGTCATCTACTCTAGAAGATATCCTTCTGTTCAGATGCTCCAATCCTGCAGGAGAATCTATGACAACAGCCTCGTATGTCTTGACCAAGCTTCCCAGCGCATCCTTCAAGGATGCGTTCGGCAGGCAGTAGCAGCCTTCAACCCACTTCTCCCCGACAGCCATGAGGTCAAAGTGTTCACCCTCGTATAGTGCCGACTCCCAGATCTTGTTCTCTACACGTTCTGAAGGAGGGACGCCGACAAGTGTACCTCCACCTTCAATGAAGGTGGCAACTACGAGTTCTGATAGGGTCATCTTTCCTTCTTCTTTCAAATCGACCCCGACCATCTCGCCCAGGTTCTGGTCGGGATCCGCATCTATAAGGAGGAGGGGAGTACGACCAATCTCGATGAAATACTTGGTCATAAGAGCAGCGAAACTGGTCTTGCCAGTTCCTCCTCTACCCATGGAAACGATTGTCTTCACTGCGCTCACCGCCATATCTTCTTGTTTCTGAGCAGCTCTAATGGAGCTCTCATATATGAAAATGTGTTTGCAGACCACTTCATTCTGAGTAGAGATCGTGAATCCAAAAGAGAGTTCAGTTCACAAGGAGAAGCTCGTTTACTTTGATTCTCATTCGCGAATAACCTCGCGAAATTAGTACAACTCTTTAACCAACACGACGAATCAAGGTATAACTTTTTAACCAACACAGCGAATCAACCTCCCCAAAGAGGAAATTTTGTTGTCGAGGAAGAACGTTCACTTCAAGCTCAAAGAGCTGAAGACCGACCTGGGCACCATAAAGGATCTTGAAGTCTCCCTTGGAAGAATACTGGAAGAGAAATGGAAGGAAATAATGGGCCCCACCCCGTTTCCTTCGACTTCAGACCTGAGGGAGTGGGATCACAAGCTCCTCGGGAGGTACAGGCCCTTCTACATGCCCTTCTGTGACTTATGCTGCCTCTGCACCATGGGCAAATGCGACTTGACAGCGGGCAAGAGAGGTGCATGTGGACTCGACATGGCAAGCCAACAGTCTCGTATCGTGCTACTGGCATCCTGTATAGGTGCGGCTACACACACAGCACACGCAAGACACCTTGTCGAGTACCTGATCGAGAAGTATGGTCAGGACTCTCCCATAGATGTCGGCGGCGACGCAGTCCAACTAGAGGCCCCGGTAACACGACTTGTCTGCGGCGTGAAGCCCGAGACTCTCGGCGACCTTGAAGAGGTACTGGACTACTTGGAGCGGGAGATCACGCACTTGCTCTCCGCCACCCACACGGGCCAAGAGGGCAGTGAGCTTGATTTCGAATCTAAGGTGCTTCATGCGGGTATGATTGATCAGGTTGCATTAGAGGTCGCCGATATCGCCCAGATTTCCGCGCTCGGATTCCCGAAAGCAGACCCTGAGGCGTCGCTCGTAGACATCGGATTTGGAGCAATCGATTCATCCAAGCCAGTAATACTGGTGATCGGACACAACGTCCTGCCATCGATCCAGATCGCTGATTACCTCACTGACAAGAACCTGTATGGTCAGGTTGAGGTTGCGGGGATATGTTGCACCGCACATGACCTGACCAGATACAGCTCCACGGCAAAGATCGTGGGACCTATCTCATGGCAGCTTCGATTCATAAGGAGCGGAGTGCCCGACGTGATTGTTGTAGATGAGCAATGCATCCGTGCAGACGCTCTCCTGGAGGCACAGAAGATAGGAGCCCCCCTCATAGCAACCTCGGAGAAGAACTGCCTAGGACTGGAGAACAGGAGCGACGACGATGCCAACACCATCGTATCAGACCTCGTAGAAGGAAGAACCCCCGGAGTCTTGATACTCAAACCTGAACTGGCGGGCGAAGTAGCGGCAAGGACCGCTCTTGCCGTAGCGCCCAAACGGAAGAAGTCCAAGGCTATCCCTGAGGTCAGCGAGATAGTCGAGGCTGCAAAAGGCTGTGTGAGATGCGATGAATGCAGACGTGCATGCCCCAACGACGTACCGATACAGGAGGCGATCCTCGAGGCGGCAGAAGGAGACCTATCAAAGCTCGCAGCCCTCTACGAGTTATGCATAGGTTGTGGGAAGTGCGAGAGTGCCTGCCGATCCCATCTACCAATCCACAGTTTCATCGTCAAGGCAGCTGAGAAGGAGACCAAAGAGGAGAAGTTCAAGATCAGGGCAGGAAGAGGAGCGATACAGGACCTTGAGATACGTAACGTCGGAGCGCCGATAGTCCTCGGTGAGATCCCGGGAGTGATTGCCTTCGTCGGATGCGCAAACTACCCGAAGGGCGGAGCCGAGGTGGCGAGGATGATCGACGAGTTCGCCAAGCGCAGGTATATTGTCGTAACCTCGGGCTGTGCAACAATGTCGGCAGGGATGCACAAGAACGAGAGCGGAAAGAGTGTCTATGAGGAGTACCCCGGCGCCTTCGATGCAGGCTGTGTCCTGAACGTGGGTTCATGCGTCGCAAACTCCCACATCGCGGGAGCCGCGATCAAGATCGCTAACATATTTGCCAAGCGAAATCTCAGGGGCAACTATGAGGAGATCGCAGACTACATCTTGAACCGGGTCGGAGCCGTAGGAGTCGCGTGGGGTGCGATGTCCCAGAAAGCTGCCGCAATTGCCAGTGGATTCTGGCGGCTCGGAGTACCCGTTATCGTTGGACCGCATGGGTCAAAGTATAGACGCATGCTCCTCGGAAGGAAGGATCGTGAGGAAGATTGGTACGTCTATGACGCTAGAACCGGGGAGAAAGTGTACGTTGGCCCGGCACCGGAACACCTGTTCTACGCCGCGGAGACGATGGAGGAGGCGATGGTCATGATAGCGAAGCTCTGCATGAGACCCAACGACACCTTTAAAGGTAGAGCAATAAAGCTGACACACTACATCGATCTGCACAGGCGGCTCTACGGAACACTTCCGGATGATCTTCACATGTTCATCCGCACAAGGTCGGATATTCCGATAACGGAGAAGGATGAGATCCTCAAGATCTTGGAGGAGAAGGGCTGGAAGGAGAAGACGATTCCAGATCCCACTCTGCTCCCGAGGTTGATCAGAAAGAAGGAGGGCTAAAGATGGCGCTTCCTCAACCTTGGCAGACGGCAGAAGTCTCAGGTCCCACGAGAGCCAACGTCATTACCAAGCCGGAGATCATCATAGCGATGATCAAGAAGGCTGAACGCCCTCTGCTAGTGGTTGGGCACAAAGTTGCTGAGGGGGACTCGGGCGGAGAGGAACCAATAGACTATGTAATACGGATCGCAAAGAGCTCGAGGATTCCGGTTGTAGCCACGGCACATCTGACCAGGGGATTCCTTGAGAGAGGTTTCCAACCTGACGCGTCGATGCCTGTGGTAGACATAGGGAACAGGCTGGTCGACCCAAACTGGAAAGGTCTGAGAAATGAAGGCCAACATGACCTGGTGTTGATCGTGGGTGTTCCCTA
>CAZBVH010000021.1:0-2334 GCA_964495315.1 uncultured Candidatus Bathyarchaeia archaeon
CAAAGATGCTGGACGATAGAGGAAGGGACATTATGGCTGACTATGACCCTGAGATAGTCGAGATAGCCGCGGAGACAGAGTTCAACAAGAATATCTGGTCGATAGCCAGCGCCCGTGCGGTAGCTGCTGGACGAGGAAGCCCGCATGGAGGCGTCTACTGGTCGATGAAGGATCTTCCTTTAAGCGTATTCGATGAGATCCTGTCTAGACGTTACCCCAACTGGAGATGGCAAGGGGAGGACTTCTCTGATCTGATAGATCTTCTCAAGAAGGGGGGCGCGGTCGAGGCGGCGCCGGCGGCCCATTACTTTGAGGGTGGAATAGCAGTAAACGAGAGGTGTGAGACACGAGTTCCCGGGTTGTACGCGGCGGGCGAGTGTGGAGGCGGAGTGTTTGGAGCCAACAGGGTTTGCGACGCCACAACGGAGATGGTTGTTTTCGGAGGCGTAGCAGGCAAGGCTGCGGCGGAATATGTGAAGAAAGCTGACGCCCTGGAGATCGACCCCAATCAGGTGAACGCGGTACAGAGAGAGATGCTTGAGCCCTTCGATCGTGGTGAGGGTCTTAGACCGATCGAAGTAAGGAAGAGGATTCAAGCGATAGCCGGCGAATGCGTAGGCATTGTTAGAGATGGTGTTTCGCTGGAGAGGGCGGTGAGAGAGGGTGAAAGGATTCGGGTTGAAGATCTGCCTAGGCTAACCGTGACCTCGCGTGACAGGGCTTACAACAAGGAGTGGGTGGAATCGTTGGAGGTCAAGAATCTGCTCCTGTGCGTCGAGGCTTCAGCCAAGGCGGCGTTAATGCGTACTGAGAGCCGAGGGCTGCACTACCGCACTGACTGCTTGATGATGGATAATGATGCTTGGCTGAAGGAGATCGTTGTGAAACAGGTTGAAGGGAGAATGACCTTGACGACGAGGCCAATAACAGTGACCAAGATGAAGCCTCCGAAGGGGAGAATGACGTGGGAAGAGTACATAGTCAAAACTGTTCCGGCTCTGAAGGGATTGACAGAATGACAAAGGGAGAGAAGATAAGCGTGAAGATACGCCGTCTCGCTCCCTCGGCGGATGGAGGGCCCTGCTACCAGGTCTACAGGGTTCCCCTTGTGAAGGGGTTCAGCGTCATGGGTGTCCTCGACTACATCTACGAGGAGCTTGATGGCACGCTGGCTTACCATAGCCATGAGGCGTGTTTGAGAGGTGTCTGTGGTCGATGTATGATGATCATCAATGGTGAGGCTGGTTTGGCGTGTCAGACACTGGTGCAGGGGGACTTGACCCTTGAGCCGCCTCCAGGAGTTAGGGTCGTCAAAGACCTCGTCTACTCGAAGCCTTAGGAGGGGAGAACCTACCTTCATCTCTCCCATCCTACTTGAGAAACTTAACATCTCCGAAACCGCAGGCGATGTCGCCCAGGTTCCTGTTCTTGATGTATCTGTAGAGCCTCAGTTCGGGGTTGAAGGCCTTTTCCTTGTACGGGTCATTGATATTGCAGTACAGGAGACCCAGTTCCTGCCCTAGGGAGCCTTTTTCTTCCCAGGCGTCGGCGAATGGGCAGTGGGTTCCTTCCTCGTCGGTGTAGAATGTGTAGGCGGGTAGGTCGGATACCTTTCCGAGGTTTTGCCTGGTCAGCTCCATATCCATTCTTAGGGCCTGCTCTCGCATCTTTTCTCCTCTTTCGGTAGCAAAGTTCTTCACGGCCTTGGCTATGAGTTCTTTTCCTCTCTTTTTCCCAAATTCGTCAATTAGAACTCTGGCGAAGTGGTAGTAGAGCAGTCCAAAGAGGTATGCCATCTTGTAGGTTTCCTTTGAGGTCTCTCCCTTCAAGGCTTCTTTGTTAACCATCAGTCATCCCCTGCTCACTATTTCTAGCGTACACCAAGAACCATAGTTGGCGTTTAGATTCTTTAAGTGAATTGAAAATGGACAAACGCACTACATTCGAGACAGCAATGAATCTGAACTCGTTGGACCACACCGATTCTGTGGGCGTCCGTCTCAGGTCCGCCGTCTGACAGGAAGATGAAGGCAGCAGCCAGGTATCCGCTATCAGCCTTCGTACTTTTGTAGGAAAGTGGAGTCTATTAGGTTGAGCTACCTTGATTGTATTATTCCAACAGGCTGACTAGAACATGTCAGGGGTGAGCTGATTGCTCATGGATCGTTCTATCGAAGAGATTTGTTCTGAGCTTCGATTCTTGTTGGAAGATGCGGTGAGGAGAAGTCTGGCTGACGGCATTCTTCTTTCGGGTTTGGATACGTGTGTCTTGGCGGTTGTCGCGTCAAGATTTGTTTCATTGAGGGCATTCACCGTCGCATTTCAGGGCGCCCC
>CAZBVH010000021.1:2344-20863 GCA_964495315.1 uncultured Candidatus Bathyarchaeia archaeon
CCTTGAGTATGCGGCTCTGATGGCTAGAAGCTTGAGGCTTGAGCATCTCGTTCATCGGTTTGATGAGGAGGAGTTGTATGACGCCATTCCGGTGGTTGTCAGGACGATGAGGTCGTTTGATCCCATGGAGATACGGAACAGCGTGTCGATTCATGTTGCCTTGAGAGTTGCAAGGGACAGTGGGGTAGGCGCCATCATGACAGGTGACGGGGCCGACGAGCTTTTCGCAGGGTACAGCTTTCTTTTCGGATTGGAGAAGGAGAAACTGGATTCGGAGTTACGGAGACTGTGGAGCGTGATGTCCTTCTCATCCGTTCCGCTGGCTGGGACCTTAGGAGTAGAGGCTAAGCTGCCGTACCTTGATCCAAGGTTCAAGTCCTTTGCCATGAGGCTGGATTCGCGATATAAGATTAGGACCGAGGGGGGCAAGGTGTATGGTAAGTGGATCTTGAGCAAGGCCTTCGAGAAGTTGCTGCCCAAGGAGGTTGCGTGGAGGGTCAAGACGCCTATCGAGCAAGGTTCAGGAACCACCATACTTCCGAGGCTTCTTGATTCCAAGATCTCTGATATGGAGTTCGATGAGAAGAAGAGAAGATGTCTTGATGAGGATGGAGTGATGATTCGAGACAAGGAGCAACTATTCTACTATGAGATTTACAGATCAGCGATAGGTGTACCCCACCCAAGTGACGCGACTGGTAAGGCATGCCCTCAATGCAATTCTGATGTTCCAGAAGAGGCTGTTCATTGCCGAACCTGTGGAGCCTATCCGATCTAACAGGAAATGACATGTTCAGTGGGTTTAGCATGCGCTTGAGTTCGCTAGACGGCAAGTTCTATTGCCCACCGATGTCACAAAGTTATCCGCTGTCAGCCTTAGTCCTCTTTCTAGGGAAAAACCGTTTGCGTTCCACTAGGTTGAGTAGGTTCACGGGATTGTAGAGAGAGATTCGAGTTCGCAGAGTCGAGATCGGAATCGATTTGAGCCTACCGTATGAATTAGATATTCTTCGCTCTGGGATTCTATTGTGTCGTTGGCTACTTGAGAGTGTTGAGGAACTTGCCTGGTGAGAGTTTGAAGTCGATAGCTGTTTCAGGCGGACTTGGTAAGGATGTTCAAGTCAAGATCGACTCGGTGGAGAAGCTTCCGCCGCCGTTCCGGAATTACGTCAAGAAGACCCTTGGGTTCTCAAAGATTCCGGAAGCCTACGGCCCAGAATGGGACATGGATAAGGTGTTGGAGGTCTTGGAAGAACGGTCGGTCCAACCGTACTTCTATAGTTATGGTGGAAGGGGCCCGAATGTAGCGTACGGGATTGGTAGGCTTGGAGGAGATGTCCGTCTCATAACGACCTTCGGTGACGACTCTGATGAGCTCTACCCGGGGTTTTACGATGGTGGTTACTTAGCTCATCTCCGCAACGTCGGGGTCAAGATCGATCTGTTGGACATCGAGATTCAGGAGGGCATCTGGGGGAAGCCAGATGACGTACGGTCTTATCTGGAAGACCGGTACGGTGATGCCCTGTATACGCATGAAGCCCTTCGCGTCAAGAACAGGAACATTCCGGTCGTCGTCTGCGTGAAGGACATCACCGGACTGGACTTCTACTATATGGACGATGCCAGAGGAGTCAACTCACTGGACCTGTCACGACCAGCCCCCAGCAAGGTCATCGAAGGTGTCGATATTGTCTTCGTCACGTCATCCGAGAGAACATTCATGAAAGAGGTGATTCTTGAGGCGAACAGGCTTGGAAGAGAAGTCGCCGTGGACATAGGGTCCCATGGAGTTACCTCGGAGTACCTGAGGGAAACCGTGCCCTACTGTAACATCATGTTCGGGAATACCTCAGAGATCCAACAGGTCTTGGACGCCTTCCATGTCAATGATATTCCAACCCTCTATGACCAGATATCTGAAGACTTGAGGCTGGTCCTCCTCGAAGACAAGATTGAGGGTAGGGTGAGTGTCTTCTCTCAGGACGGCACCAGCGAGGCGTACGGTCCCATAAAGATCGAAAAGAGGGGGAACAGCGTCGGATGCTGCGACGGCATAGCCGCAGGTTTTCTCTCACTCTACCAGAGAGGGGCAGACATAGATCTCTGCATTCAAGCAGGTCTCATGGAATGTGCAGCCATATGGGAGATTGAGACCGTCCATGAGGGGTTGTTGAACAAGGAAGAACTGATCGATCGATACGCTTTCCAGTTCGGTGATTCCTCACGAGTCGAGAAGGCTCTGGGATGATCGGTCTCTTGCCAAGGGTGCGTCTCTTGTCTGGGATCTGAATTCTTCGGGCCAAAGGGATTCATGGTCTGCTGGTGACACAGAGGGCCCCGCTGTCAGCCTGGTAGGCTGGTCTTCCAGTTTGCGGTAAGAGTCTTCCACGATTGATCGGTGAAGGCGCACAGTCCTTTATCCAGTCATCGCTTGATGGATCAGGCGTTTCATGTTTTGGAGGGCTTGAGCCGCCTGGACCTCGGGAGCGATATCTGTTCGATGAGACTCTATGGTTAGGTATCCTGTGTAGTCGACTTCTCTCAAGGCTCTGAGGAATGCCACGTAGTCGCATTCACCTGTACCTGGTGCCACCTCGACAGTGGGCCTCGTCGTCGGTGCTGGCAGGGGAGGTAGGGCAGATACGGTCTTGTAGTCCATGCAGTGAGTGTGGGCGATGAGCTTTCTGAGTTCATGGACGGCTCCGGGGAGACTGGGCTCCTCGATTATCCCGGTCCTACGGTGCATCTCGCGCCAAACCCTCGCTACGTGAAGGTTGATCTTGAGGGCTGGGGATGCCACCTCCTTGATGAAGTCCTTCCAGAACTTTACAGGGGTGTACTCTTCGATGGCGAATAGTACTCCGTGATCCCTGCAGTAGTCTGCGCACTCGCCGACACCATTCACCATTAGGCTTCTCTCTTCATTAGTATAGGGTGTCTCCTCACTTCTCGTTCTTGTCTCCTCTTCCCTTCCTCTGAAGAACCCGCGCGGCATCCCGGGGAGAAGTTCTGCAGCGCGTACGTTTGGGGAGGGGACGTGCGTCGTCACCACTTTGGTCTCGAAGTCTGCGGCTAGGTCGATGATGCCTTTTGTCCATTCCATCCCGAGTTTTCTGCTCTCTTTGTCTGCGGAGGTGAAGGAGGCGTCGGGGAGGGGCCAGTTGTGTGCGCTGAACGCTTCCACTTCAATTCCAAGATCCCTAATGGATCTCTTCAAGGCTTGTCTTTGAGTCTTGCCGATCGTCCATAGGCGAGTGTCGAGGATGTGGGCGCAGTCTATCTCTACACCGTCGAAGCCGATTAGGGCAAGGCTTCGAAGCGTATAGTCGAGGGTCTTGCCGCCTCCAGGATATAGACCGGTGTACCCGTATGGGGTCCAGACGTAGCAGTTTGTTTGGAAAGAGACCTTATACAAGCAGAATACTCCTGACCAGTCCTATATGTTTCATTAGAAAAATCCTTTATGCAGCTTGCCGAGGGCTACCTGGATTGTCTTCCTTAGCACTCCTCCTGACAGAGTCTAGGAAGCTCTGCCGAGCAGTGGAGAAGCCTTTCTCGTCCTGGATTCGAATTCGCTAGACATGCGGATTCTGCGGTCTTCTGGCTTGGGTCTGCCGTCGTCTGACAAGAAGATGAAGGCAGCAGCCCGGCATTCGCTGTCAGCCTTTCTCCTGTTCTTCAAGCATGCGCCAACTGATTTCCCCGGTGCACCCACGAGCTTTCTATGACGGCACTGAGAGCGCCGGTAAAAGCTTTAGTATGAATTCGATCGATACCACGCTGGGGGAGACAGAGGCGTGAAGCCTGAAACTGCCGCCATTTTTCTATCGTTGATAGTCTTAGCGGGAAGTATCTTCTCTTCTGTGAGTGCTCTTACACCTTACACTTGGAGAGAGAGGGACTACTTTGTGTACGAGATAGTGGTTAACAAACAGGTATTCCTGTACAGGTTTGAGGTACTTGAAGTGACCAGCGAACAGACCAAGGTCAGACTCACCATACGCGAAAGTGGGCTACTACTTTACGAGAATACGTTCCGAATCAGACATGGCGGTGAAAAAGTAGGAGAGTACGATCCCACCCATATTGCCGAAGATGCTGGCCGAGGAACTCTCAAGGTTGTGAGTTTCACAATAAACGGTGAGGCAAAAGATGTGCAGATTAGAGAATGGGAGTCAGAGGGCATGACGATATGGGTGAGCGAAGATGCTGGAATCCTACTGAAGGCTGAAAGTAAGGTCTTCGCTATGACGCTTATCGAGACCAATGTTGAAGTTCCCGTAGCGACCTCACCCGCAACCGGGACCGGGGGGATACAAATACCAGGATTCTCGTTCGAAGCCATACTGATTGGATTGGCGGTAGGGATGATCGCCATCTTGGCAACCCACAGGGTTCACCCAGTCGCGACGCACGCTTGCGATAGACCAGTAAGGGCATACGAATAACACTTCGTCTCGACCTTCAGTCTTCATGCTTGGCGTACGTTTCTTGGGCTGCCTGCTCTAAATCCCCTTTGAAGGTTTTTATGGGGGAGAAGGATCTTGGGTTACGCGAGGAGGGGACCTTGAGGCTACATCGTTGCCTCATAGGACCTTCTGTTGTTGGCACGTGCGCGCGTGATGAACGATTGCGAATGGTTTGAGGCGGGTCTCTTGGCTGGCGTTCTCGAGATGGTGGTAGCGCGCGCTGTTGGTCCAACGGATGTTTCAGTAGGAGGACAAGATGAATATCGCGATAACTTGCCCAAGATGCAGTCTTGACGTGAAGGTTGGTCTTGATATTCCTTGCATTGGTATGCGAGGAGTAAGAACAAGGACACTCAATTACATTGTCAGACAAGTCTGTTCAGCATGTAGAGCAAAGATAGAAACAAAGGTACATTTGAGGATTGACGTCTACGGATAGAAGGATCTGCTACGGGGCGGCGGCATGCTCTCAGGAGGCTACGGGTTATGGATGCATATGGAAAAGAATCGTTCTTGAACCGCATGGCGTGCGCTTTCCCAGCTGACCTATGGCGCAGAATAAAAGAGTGACAGTCCGGTGTCCACTGTCAGCCCTCGTGCTCTGGATTCTACGGTTTCTTTGTCTGGCGGACGCCCGAAGACAGTAACCTTGTCTGGTTGCTCGATAGCGCATCTGTGACTTCATTTGGCTTCGCTCTGAGGCTGCTCCGGTATGATAATCCATGCGATCAGGTAGCCGATCAGTCCGAAAGGTACCCCCATGATGATCAGGACAATCCAAGCGAGCCTGACCAGTGTAGGATCTACGTTGAAGTACTCTGCTATTCCTCCACACACGCCGGCAATCATCCTCTCTTTCCTCGATCGATAAAGTCTCTTTATTTCACGTGTAGATTCCTTGCTCAATAGGTGAGAGACCTCCTGTCTCTGTTTTGCTGGAGAGAACCTCTTGGATTTACACTTTTTCCTGGCTTGTTAGGCTTTGATCCGAATTCGATCCTCTAAGAGCATGCTGGGTTGCGGTGCTTGTTTCCAATGTATGTCGTGGAGCTTGACGTGAGCCTTTCGGCTACCACTACTCCTTGTCGTGGCCTCACAAGAAGATAAGAGGAATAGCCTGGTCTCCGCTGTCAGCCTTCATTTGTGAACCCACTGTGTCTGTCGGAGCGTGGCTTGATAGCTTATATAGCCTTCTTCCCTGGCTACTCTTTTTGCCTTGACATCCTTCTCACTTATTCTTCTCATATTGTGTCTCCATATTCGACATTCTGATGTATATTGAGGAGCGAAAAGGGGGAAAGAGAGGTTTTGGTTGGGTGTCGTGGTTTGTCAGCGGGAGGGAACATTCCCCCGCGTCGCTTGGTATGGGTGCTTGTTCAGCAGCTGTTCTTTGACTCTGCCGATGCCTAGACCAGGCTTGGTTGAGGGTATGATGTAGCCCTTCTCGATCTTGATGGGCTCCTCTATGATCTCTGCTTGGAGACCGCCCATGGTCTCGATGCCTTCTTGTGCGAGGAAGTTCGGAGTCGTCACGTCGAGCTGTATGTTTGCTGCGGCTGCTACCGGTCCGTTATGCATCCAGGGCGCGATCTGCGCGTAGTGTGCTTCAGCCATTCCGGCGATCTTCTTGGATTCCAGTATTCCGCTTAGTCCTACGTTGATCTGTATTATCTGCGCCGCCTGTTTTTCAAGTAGGAGGCGGTAATCCCACTTTGTGGAGAGTCGTTCACCTGTGGCTATGGGTACGGTGGTGTGCTGGGCCACCCTGGCCAGCTCGTCTATGTTCTCAGGCGGTACTGGCTCCTCGAACCACAAGACGTCATATTTCTCTAGGATCTTGGCCAGCCTGATCGCGCTGTGCGTATTGAATTGTCCGTGGGTTCCACAGCCCACGTCGCACTCGTCGCCGACCGAGTCCCGGATGCTCTTGAATACGGTATCTGCGTACCGCAGCTCTTTAAGACTGATCTCCCTAGGCTGCGGGGAGATAGGTGGGAGTGGATCGAGCTTGAAGAGGGTGAAACCTTGGTCGACCAGCTTTGTTGCTTCAGGTCCAGCTTTCTCCGGCGGCATCCCGGCGGTCCACGTGTATAGGTAGGTGTAGGCTCTCAGTTTCTCATTTTTCACGCCTCCCAGTAGCCGGTAGACAGGTTGATTCAATGCCTTCCCAACGATGTCCCAGCATGCCATCTCAACGCCGGCTATTACCTGTCCCGTGAGGGTCCCTGGATGTTGCATGAAGTGGGTCTGTTTCTCTCTGGTCGACTTGTATAGGGCTTCCCAGATCGCCTCTATGTTGAATGGGTCCTGCCCGATCACGAACCTGTTGCACCACTCCTTGACCAGCTGCGCTACCGTGTACTCTCTTGACCAAGGTGAGTTGCATTCACCCCATCCCTCAATTCCCTCGTCCGTTACCAGCTTGAGGAGGACCCAGTTGAGTCCTCCGCGATGCGGCGGCGGATTTCCAACAATGTAGGTCTTCACGTCTAGAATCTTCATGACCTCTCACCATAACGCAATGGACCCGCTGATGCCATATAAGCCTTGACGGGCAGCAAGAGGTGCCTGATTTGTCTCCGCTATCCGTAGGGCTGCTCGAGTCCTCGCGGATGTCTTCAACATTGCTTCGGGGTGGCTTGCAAAGATAGAAGTAGTTCATGTATGATTTGGAGATGTGACTTGGCTTAGGAGGAGCGTGAAGGCTGTGAGCATAGCGTTCGACGGTTCAACTCGATCGATGTCAAGCCGGGAATTCTTGGGCGGTTTGGCTGGAGAGCTGGCCCGAGACGGTTGGAGCGAGATAGCATACGGTTTCAACCTTGAGGGGGTCTACACCTTTGATCTTCACGCCGTGAAGACTTCTCTATGGGGCATCGGCATGGTAGAGATCTTCGTCACTAGATGCCAGGCTTACTTGGATGGTGCGAAACTCCAAGAATATCTTGGGCTCTACGAGATCGTCAAGAGGAAAGCCCACTTTAGTTGGACGAAGAGTAGGATCTTTTTTCTCTGCCTGCTGTCTGAAGAGGGCGTCTCAAATGAAGCGGCGTCGCTCGTAGACCGGTATGCACCAGAACCGTTGGCTGGTAGCGGCCTCTTCCTCTGCCTTGTAGACCTCAGAAGCATGGTTGCCCACTTGAAGGTGCCGACTCTGCCTTTGACCTACAGTCGGGCTTCGAGTGGAGTCTTGGAAAGGATAGGTAACGTCCTCTCCTTGAGGAGGACTGTACCCCCATCGGTTCAGCAACTCCCACGAACCTATCCATGCCCAACATGTGGAAATCCTCTCAGCTTCCTAGATCAGTATCAGAGATGGTATTGCTACAGGTGTCAGAGGTACACATGACCAGGCACTGACGTGAAGTCCATCAAATGGGGTGTCGGGTTGTATCCTAGTCGCTGGAAGGGATGAACGCTGCCCAGTGAAGAAACTGGTCCAGAAGAGTTTGTGGAGATCGAGAGGAGAATTCTCGACGGCCTACTTGAAGATAATGAGAGGCTTATGATCCAGTGCAGAGGGCTCCTCGAGGAACGCAGGCGCCTCGAAGCCAGAATCGCCGAGTTCAATAGGCAGGTGGGTACTAGGCTTGAGGGGGTAGACTGGGCGAAGGGGGCTGCGATCCTGCTGATCACGCTCTTCCACTGCTATGAGGCGATCTACGGCTGGCCCGGCCACGACCTCTTCGGCTACCTGCGGTGGGGTCTCCTCAGAGCATACACAGTCAACGCCAGTTCGTGGGAGTCTACTGTGAGAGGACTGTTGAAGCTGACCGGACTCGGTTATCAGGGCGTGCACGTCTTTGTGATTCTGTCCGGCTTCCTCCAGATGTGGACCTCTAGGGATAGGAAAAGGGATGCATACGAGTACTACGTCAGGAGGTTCCTGCGCCTATATCCTCTATATTGGCTGGCGATCTTGGGGGTCGTCGCGCTTAACTTGGTGATTCATGGGAATTTGGGGGCGACGCCCATTCAGGTATTTGGGGCTTTTCTGGGTTACGCCCCACTTCTCTCCTTGAACCCGTCATTCTGGTTCATGATGCTCATAGTTCAACTGTACCTGCTCTTCCCGATTCTTCGCGAAGTCCTTGGCACCGTGAAGGAGCGCGAGTTTCTGGCAGGGACAGGGGCGGTCACGGTTCTCTTCCTCTTCCTCCTTGCGGACAGGATGCCATGGGCAGGGTTCTTCGCTGGATGCTGGCTCTTCGAGTTCTCTCTGGGGATGGTTATGGCGAACCATCGCTCGAGGGTTGAATCCCTGCTCCGCGGCATCAGAAGCATCATCCTACTGTTGCTCGCCTATCTCTTGGGTCTAGGGTTGAGCAGTTTCCCTCAGACCTGGGCTCTGGGAAGGCCCCTATATGGGGCAGCATTGACGCTTCTTCTATGGTCGATATACAATACTGTGAGAGGAATGGGGGGCTTTGGTGGCTTGAACGGTATGCTGGTCTTCATAGGCAGGAATTCTTTCGCGATGTTCCTGATCAATCAGCCATTCATACAGGAGTACTACCTGCTGCTGGGAAATCGGGATCTGGTCTTCATGAACCCGATCATCGGAAACCCAAGGAACTTCGGCACACTCTCGATCAGCAGATACCTCATGGTGGAGTTGAGCTATGTGATTTTAGTGATCTTCCTGTCCTATCTGCTCACCGAAGTCGAGAGGCGGATTGCCGAGCGGGTTTCTTCCTGGGGATGGAAGCGTGTACCAGGAGAGTCTGCTCTGAAGAAGGGTGAGCACAGCACGTTCCCTATGGTTGGTTCGGTTTGAGTCCTTGAATTCTTACGCTGGATATTGAGGCTGCGATCTCTCCTATTCTTTGAGGTGGGATTCCCAGCTCCTTGATGATGGCTTTGGCGATAGGGTCGCTAACTAAGCACTCGATGGGAAAGTCAGACTCATCGACTATTCTGACTTTCCGGAATCCAGTCGATTCTATCGTTTTTAGGTATTCGTCTTTGAGGGCTGCACCTGAGATGCAGCCAACGTATGCTTCGACGGAACTCTTTACGGATTCAGGCAGTTCCTTCAGTAGGACTATGTCTGAGACCAAGAGCCTGCCTCCGGGTCTGAGTGCTCTAAAGGCTTCTGCGAAGACCCGTTTCTTGTCGGGTGAGAGGTTGATGACGCAGTTCGAGATGACAACGTCGACGGAGCTGTCGGCGATCGGGAGTGACTCGATCTCGCCGAGCCTGAACTCGACGTTCTGGTAGTTGCCTTTCTCGGCGTTTTCTCTTGCTTTCTCGATCATCTCGGGGGTCATGTCCACACCGATGACTTTGCCTTTGGGGCCGACTCTTGATGCGGCTAGGAAGCAGTCTAGGCCCGCGCCGGAGCCGAGGTCGAGGACGGTCTCTCCTTCCTTGAGGGAGGAAAAGGCGATGGGGTTCCCGCATCCCAGACCAAGGTTTGATCGCTGAGGAGCCTGCTTGAGTTCCATCTCGGAGTAGCCTATCTGTAGTGCGGTGTCTACGGCGGAGGGACTGCTGCTACACGAGGGGCAGCAGGGGGCTTCTCTTTGGGCTATCTCGCCGTATCTCTTTTTCACGTGTTTCTTGATTTCTGTGTCTTTCATCTGGACCACTGCTTTTACTTATCGGGTGTCCAATATCTTGGGGAGAAATATATAAATGTATTGGATGCCCAATATTAAGGTATGAGCGACGAGTGTTGCCCAGAGGTCCCAGACTGCTGTGACATGCGGGGCATGCTATCATTCCTGATACTCTGGCTTCTCTCAAAAAGATCCATGAACGGGCAGGAGATATCCGAAGAGCTGGGAAGGAGGAGAGGAGCAGAGCCAACGCCGGGGACACTATACCCGGCATTGAAGGAACTCAGAGCAAGGGGGCTAGTTGAGATGGAGAGGAGGGGAAGAACAACCCTCTACACGCTATCAGAAGAGGGCAGAGATGGGTTGGAGAAGGCCTGCAGATACTTCTGCAACGCTTTTGGAGAGATCTTTCAGGAATACGGCAGAGCTACCGCACCCACCTAGGATCTCCTGTTCGATCGAAAGTTGCCTTGCTGCGTCCGCTCACTTGTCCCGGAGTTTCCCGATCTTACGGAGGAGGCGTGAAGCACCATCTTTCCCCAGCAGCATTTTGAGCTGCTCCTCCGACTCTGACCCATTCCGGATTCGAGGATTCGCCTCACAGCATCCCTCAACCCTGGGCTGAGGTCTCTTGTTGCTTCTTCTGACATTCCTCTGCGACCTTTGCCCAGATTCTCAGGTCTAAACACTTTCCCTATTGGACAGACCCCAGAGAGATGAGAGGATGAAGTCGCCTAAAAGGGAGATCTAGGACAAACTATTGGGCAGAAAACTCGTAGTGTCAAGTGCTCTACTGCCTACTCTATCTTTCCTCTGAAGGTAAGGGAGACCAAGGCGTTCATGAATAGCAGCGCGGTGACGATGTAGAAAGAGGCTTTTGTTCCCCACGAAACGGAGATCCATGTGAGAAGGATGGGAGCCACTATAGCGCCAGCGTCGAAGAAAGTTCGGTAGACGCCGATTGCTGTCCCCCTCACGGAGGGGGTGACCACTTCAGCTACGGTGACAGGCAGTAGTGGCAATAGGATTCCGAGTGCTAGACCAGCAAGCATGAAGAGAGCTGCTTGGATCTCGAAAGAGGGGAAGGACGGCATCAGGACGATTGCCGTGCCGAGAAGCAGGAGTGACATCACGTAGACCCGGGGTTGGCCTGAGAACTTGGCAGCTCTGCCTGCAAGGAAGTTTCCTGCTGACAGTCCGACGAACCTGATTCCCATGAGGAGGCCGATCGCTGCGACATCGAATCCCAGAGCGGCGGTGAAATAGATCGGGATGATAGTTGAGAGCATTCCTATCTCTGTGGAGAAGAAGAGGAAGCCCGTAAAGCAGACAAACCCGAAAGCAGGGTTTCGCATCGCGTTGAAGGCATTCGTCCAGGTGCCAGTTTCAAGCTCGCTCCTCGGAGCCCTGACTCCTTTCGGCGACGTGGCGGCAGACAGCCCCTTCGATAGGATCGACATTGCAGCTGCGGCGAGCATCAGAGCCGCGGCAACCGCGAATATCATCCTGAAACCGAAGATCGCCGCCATCATTCCTCCTATGGGTGCACCCATGAAACCCCCTAGGAATTCTATGCCTTGGAATACTCCCATCGCCTCACCCATGGACCCGCGCTCAGACATCTTCACAACGAGGTTTATCGAGGTGTTGAAGAAGAGAGCCAATCCAACGCCCCAGAGGACCCTCCCGACCATGAGATGAAAGGGATCGGCAGCCAACATTGAGAGAAATGCGCCAAGAGCAGAAGAGAGAAACCCAGCTATCAGAGGAGCCCTATATCCGACACGGTCGGAGAGGTATCCCGCGGGAATCTCGAGAAACATCCTGCTCAAGAAAGAGGAGGAGATCACGGCACCCGCGACGACCTCAGTGGCACCAAGCTGCCCAGCGTAGAGTGGGAGAACCGGGCTAGCGGACTGCTCGTTCAGCATGACGAGGAATGCAAGTGCGCAGAGGACATAGTATGCTCTGTGCAATCTCAAGATCTCATCCCTGATCAAACATCTCATGTTCTAGTTTTGGAGGGACCGTTCACGTCAAGTATCGTTCTTAGTTGTCAGTCTTCGTGCTTGCCGTCTTTAGGCGTGATGCGAATCGATGGAGGCTGACGGAGATCACCCCCAGGTGCCGGTCCCATTTCATGAGTGGAGGGACCGAGGAAGATCAGGCATATCGCCGCGTTCACCAGCATTGAGAGGGCAAGAAGAATCCAAAGCAGCTTCGGATCATAGCTGTACAGGAATCCCCCGAGGGCGTAGCCCAGGATAGAGGGAATCGTAAGGATGGCACCCATACCCGGGCCTCCCGATCCTCCTATTGTATTGATGAATAGCATGCCCTGGCCTAGAGCGGCCATGACCCGACCTCTTCTCTCGACAGGCACCGACTCTGCCATGAAGGCAGGGGCGCCAGAGATGAGGAAGGTGTTCGCGACAGTTATGGCGACGAAGAGGAGCATCGTATCCATGAACTTCCGGCTGTAGGGGAAGAAGAGGATCGGGGCGACTGAGAAGGCTAAAGAGAATGAGAGAGCCATCCTAGCACCTATTCGGTCCACAAGTAATCCTGCAGGCACCAGGAGTATCGTGTTGACCACCGCTGCAACCATGAGGACGGTCCCCCATTCTATCTTCGACAATCCTATGACACCCACACCATAGACCACCCAGTACGGCGCAGCAAGATTGTTGATGAAGAAGCTCAAGACCAGCATAAAGGTGAACCTCTTCAGGTTGCGAGGCAGGGATCCCAGAACCTCAATCATATCTCGATATGAATCGACGAGGATCTTCACAAATCCACTGCCAGATGCCTTCGCGTTCTTCGGCGTGTTGGTCTCTTTGAGAAACTTGAGGTTCATCGTGGCAATTCCGACAATTACTGCTGCACTCAACCAGTAGAGGGACTTCATTGCCTTGTCTACGCCCAGTGCCGTGATCAGGTATCCGCCTATGTACGGAGAGAGGATGCCTACCGCGCTCGGAAGGGCTATCCAGAGGGAGTAGCCTACACCTCTCCGCTCGGCAGGCAGTGAGTCAGCCATGAGCGCATTCATCGCAGGGAACTGAAAGACCATCAACCCGATGAGGAAGTTGCCAAGTGCTAGGTATCTCCAGTCGGGTGCCAGAGCGAAGATCAGGTATAGGACGGCGGAGATGTAGCCTGACACGGCTATTATCTTGACGCGGTCGTATCTGTCGGCGAGATATCCGGCAATAGGATACACGAAAAGTGCGGCGATCGGGAGAAGGCTGTTGACCAGCCCGATGTCAACCGTACTGCCGCCCAAGGCTAAGACGTAGAGGCTGAAGTAAGGAAAGGTAATGAAGATGGATAATGCCCGTAAGGCATCGCTCAGAGTGAATATCAGAAGGTTGCCACTCAAAATGCTCCGAAGGGACTTCATGTTATGACCCAGGTTCTGTGGAGGAAGATATGAGCTACATTCTCATGTTTAATCATTTCACAAACATCGAAGCCTACGGATAGGCTCTGTCATTTAGTCTCAGCCTCGGCACTTATCGTCGGAAGGATCCTTGAGAGAGTGAACTGACCCGTGCAACAATGGCTCAACAGGACCGTTTTCAACCGGACTCAGATTCTCGTGGGAGTCCTCGTTGGCGGTTGCTACCTGTTGAATACTTAAGAGAACCAAGTCATGATCTTCCATGCTCAGATTTTCCCGAGAATAGTGCCGGAGAAGTGAAAGAGAATTGCTGGGAATGATTGTCTCGGTTGCCACGGCGATAGTGCTCGTTGCGGCTTTGTGGCTTTTGGTGTTCGGATACATGTTTGGAGCCGCGTGGACTCCGACCTCTAAGGATAGAGTCCGCAAGATGCTTTCTATGGCAGACGCCAAGTCTGGCGAAGTGGTCTATGACCTTGGATCAGGAGACGGGAGGATCATCATGACTGCTGCCAAGGAATTTCATGCCAGGTCGGTTGGAATAGAGATTAATCCGCTTTGGGTTCTCTGGACGCAACTGATAGTGAATATCCTGGGATTGAGAGATCGAGTGAATGTTGTTTGGGGTGACTTCTTTCGGAAAGATTTGAGTGAGGCCAACATAGTAACGCTCTTTCTGAAGCAGGATACAAACGACAGATTGAGACCGAAACTTGAAAGGGAACTGAAGCCTGGAACGCGCGTCGTTTCTTACACCTATACTCTTACCGGTTGGAATCCTCTGAAAGTTGACAGGAAACTGGCATTGTATGTGTATAGGATGGATGATAGGAATGCTGCATCGTTGCCTCCAGTCAGTTGGCGACTGAAGAAAAGTGGGCCTTCAGAGGACCGGTCGATGCCTCACTCGCCAGCTACTCTGAGAGGGCTGCCCATGACGCTATTCCGGAGTCTAAGCTTGAAGGCTGGTCTTCACCACTTGTTCCAGCTTACCATATCGCTCAGGCCCTTCCTCTCCTTGGATTCTGGAGCCTCCTCCGAGTATCCCAGGAGCATTAAAGCCACAACCCGGATGTTCTCCGGGTATGTTCAGCGCTTCCTTGACGACCATCAGACGATGTGGTGTGGTCGCTAAGCCACTTCTGGACCCCTGACTGCTATTCGCGTTGGCTTTCGATGAGGTCGAGGATTATGGGCAGGCTCAGTTCTGCAGACGAGACTCCTGTAGAGAACGGCAGCAGTGCGGCTGCTTCCACCTCTTCTTTCGTGGCGCCAGCCCTCATCGCCTCACTGATGTGATGGCGTAGAGCACCTGCCTCTCGTATCGTGGAATAGATGCCGACAAAGATCAATTCTACAGTCCTCTTGTCGAGAACATTATTCTTGTTGATCTGTTTCATCAATTCCTGGAAAGCCTTCACGACTTCCGGACGTTCCTTGACGAATACTTCCCACGGGTTGACTCCTAGTTCCATTATCTCACTTCCTTGAACTACTATCCAAACCTGAACCAGAACTTATGTGTATTCCAAGTGCTGCTAAACATGACTCCTCGCCCCGGTGATTCTCTCCTCCGAGGAGTGATATCTAGACCCTGATCAGTCTCCCAGTATGCGCTGAGGAGGAGTCAAGGCGACCTACTTCAGGAAAGACTTAACGGAGTTCATCACATAGTATCACTTAGAGAGCTAGGAATGGAGTGAGTTTGATGTCAGGTAGGAAGAAAGGCGGAAAGAAGAGAACCTTCTCACTAGGTCCAATATTGAAGAAGAAGGTCATAGACTCAAATGGCGGGGTAGTAGGATCAGTGGAAGACATTATAGTAACGGTGGGAGGAGCTAGACCTGAGGCTCTCCTCTCGATAAGAGACGAAGAGGGAAAGATGACTCAGGTCTCTTTCACCGACATCGCGACGATAAGTGAGGTCGTCCTACTTGGTAAGGTCATCCTGAAGGGAGCCGAGGCAATGAAGCCGGCTGAAGCCTTCGCCCCCGCAAAACCGGAGAAGATTGAAGCGGTACAGGCACCACCTCCCCCTACGACACCCCCAACAATTAGCAAGTGCACAAAGTGTGGCTTCGAGAACACACCCGACTCGAAGTTCTGCATAAAGTGTGGGAACAAATTGGCGTGACGTATGGGCTTCACAAAGAGGATTCCTCATCCCAGGTCTGAACCTGCCACGCCGTAGAGATTCATGGTCTACTGATGCGTGGAGGTCTCCCGCTGTCAGCCTTAGCCTAGATGATTTCCTGTTGTCGTCCTTTCCTCTGATGTCCGTGGTCCCTTATCCACGGTCAGACTATGCCGGTACTCGGCATGGCTTCTTCGCCAGATTTGCCAGGCTCTCGTGGAATCCAGAAAATCCACGACTTTGTGGTCTTCGCTCCCAGAATCCTCCTCTCAAGTACGAGTTCTAGGAGTGTTGCCTTCGCTGCAGACCAACTCTTTATGCCTGCTTTGACTCGGAGATTCTCGGTGTCCATGGGAATAGGGGAGTTCTTCAGGACTTGCAGGATCTTCTTCTTGTAGTCTCTTTCAGGCATTCGTTAGTACTCTCGTAACGAGAGTCGCTAGTGGGACCGTTTAACATTTGTGATGAGTCAGCATCATTCGAGCCACGATAGTTCCATTGATGCTTGTTTTCCTGCCTGAGTCTGATCGGGAAAACCCTGCATTCAAGAGGCCGATCGCAGCCAAAGCAGACAGGTCTCCAAGGTCTGATGCTTCAAGAGACATCATGTTCTGAGAGTAGCGATGGTCTCCTCTGCCAGATTCGACTGGACCAGTCTGGTCGGTCACCGTACTGTCTTAAGGCCTTTGAGATTGCCCTTCGTGGACCGATTCAGTCTTGAGTCCTAGGCGGTCTCTTTGAGGTACGGGATGATCTTCTCCTCTAGTGCTTTCAGGGTTTCAAACTATTTCTGCGTACAGTATATCTTGAACTAGGCGTCTAGACTTCGATGAGGTTGTATTCATGGATCTTGCAACTGAAACACTGGCCAAATATGTGCAAGAAGAGAACTTTGAAAGGCTGCCCGATGTCGTCGTGGAGAAGAGTAAGGCGATAATCCTTGATACCTTTGGGTGTACATTCGGCGGAACAGCGACCAGCGAAGCCAAGATTCTGATCAAGATTGCCGAGAGACTGGGTGGCGTGGAAGAATCCACAATACTCGGTCTGGAGAAGAAGTTCCCCTGCACAGTCGCCTCATTCGTTAACAGCCAGAACGCGAACATTCTGGATTACGATGAAACATACCTTAACGTCGGGCATCCAGCGGCACTGGCGGTCTTCTCTGCGCTTGCACTTGGAGAAAGAGAGAATGCCTCTGGAAGAGATCTTATAACCTCGGTCATATGCGGTTACGAGGTCTCGACGAGACTGGGCATCGCGATTCTACCCAGTGAAAAGAGACGACGGCAGGTTTGGCCCTATGGTACTTGGCAGACTTTCAGCGCAGCTGCGGGAGCATGTAAGATCCTAGGTCTCTCACTCAGGGAGATCAGAGATGCCTTCGGAATAGCAGGTGGAGCTGCTCCTGTTCCCTCAACGAAGAGGGTCTTGTCGCTTCCATCGAGTATGATCAAGAACTCTAACGCTTGGGCAACGAGGTTGGGTGTTGAGGCCGCCTTACTTGCACGGGAAGGTTTTACAGGTCTGGCCGATGTCCTGGACGGTGATGACGGTTTCTGGGTCATGGCAGGCTCTGACAGATGTGACTGGGGTATCATTGGGGATGGTCTAGGGAGCAGATACAACATACTGAACGCGTCTTACAAGCCCTGGTCGACATGTAGGTGGATTCACCCAATCCTCACAGCTCTAGAGGAAATCCTATCTAAGGAGAGGTTCGGGATCGACGACCTAAGGGAGATCACATGCCGGTCATTCAGCCTGGTCTCCTCTTATCCATACGACAATCAAGAGCCGCGTAGCATGGAGGATGCGTGGTGGAGCGTGCCATGGGCTGTTGCGATGCTGATCTTAGGGTACAGGAGCGGACCCGAATGGTACGATGAAGAGAGATTCGGAGATGACCTGGTCCGATCGGTAGCGAGGAAGACAAGAGTTGTGTGCGACGAAAAGGCTGATAGAGCTTTTCCCGAGGAAACTCCCGCGGAAGTCATCGTCGATACAAAGAAAGGCAAGTTTGCTTCAAGGGTCAAGTATCCCAAGGGAGACCCGCAGCATCCAATGAGCAACGAAGAGTTGAGAGAGAAATTCCGCTATCTTTCCTCGTTCGTCCTCAATCGCGAGAGTGTTGTTCGACTTGAGAAAGCCGTGGACTCCTTGGAGAAGATAGATGATCTCAACGAGCTCACTGCCATCCTAGCCACGGCATAATCCTATTGGGTACCTCCTTCTACTCCCATCCCTGAGGCGCTATATGGTTATGGGATACGCCCCAAACTTTCTCCCAGCTTCAACCATGGCCAAACAGTTTTCCAACTTGGCGCCTGCAGCCCATGAGTTGCTCGATGATAACATGTGTCCTCCACCGGGGGAGGCTTTTCTGATGCAAGCCTTTGTTTCATCTACTACCTCTTCTCTACTCTTCCTGGCTAGGCTGTCGACAGCTACATTGCCCATCAGCACAAGCTTATCCCCATACTTTGCCTTGACCTCGCCTATGTCCACACCGGCTGTCGGATCGAGAGAGTGAAGCCCATCCACTATACCCGCAAGGTCGTCTAGAAGCGGGTTCACGTTACCATCTGTGTGCTTGATGAATCTGACTCTCCTCCTATGGGCCTCTTCAACCTGTCTCTTAAGGTTCGGGAAGATCACATCTCTGAAGAACTTTACTGGAACCATAGGTCCCTTCTCTTCACAGTAGTCTCCTCCGGAGATTATGAAGTCGGCCCCTGCTTCGGCTATCTGCTTTATGATCTCGATGTTGAAGTCGGCTAGCTTCTCGATAACCTTCCTTATGAAGCTGGGTCGCTGATACATCCACGTAACGAACTTTACGGGTGTGAATATCTCCCACGCATGGGCGAACGGGTCCCTGATGAACGTGGCTAATGCCTGTCTCTTATACACATCTGACGCTGCCGAGAATAGAGAGGTGTAGAT
>CAZBVH010000022.1:0-4261 GCA_964495315.1 uncultured Candidatus Bathyarchaeia archaeon
GGTCTTTGGCGAGCTGGTTGAGGAGGGGGATACCCAGCAGAAGGAGGTGTGGTTTTCCGGCTGGGGCAGGCTCGCAGGCATGAGGAGAGCGGATAGGGTTTCTGGCATGCCTTCGCCGGCTCGTGGGTACCCTTCAATCAGTGTTGAGCGCGGCTTTTAGGTTCCCCTGATGCCATTGTGATGTGTCAACCTCATTGCGACTCGGTGATCATTTGGGGGGTGTCCTTCTTGGAAGCTTTGAAGATCTATGTTGACTCGAATGTTTTCCTTAATGTCTGGTTTGAGGAGATGCTGAGGTTCAGCCCGGCTTTCTATTATTCGAGGAAGCTCTTGGACGGAGTTTTGGCATGTAGGTTCTGGTTAGTCGTATCGGATCTGACGGTGAAGGAGCTGTCAAAGAAGACCAACCTCTCCAGAGAGGTGATCATGGAGGAGTATCTGGGGCCCTTTGAAATGGTGGAGAAGCTTACTGTGGTTGAGACGACCGAGAAGATGATAAGGGAAGCAGGTTCGGTAGGTCGTAGATATGGGCTTCATGCGTCAGATGCTCTGCATGCCTTTGTGGCGAAGAATGAGAACTCTGTTCTGGTGACTAGGGACGAGGAGCTGAGGACAACAGCCAGGAGAATGGGCCTGAGGGTGGTTCTGCCGGAGGAGCTTACTTAGAGTGCTTCTCCTCTGTGAACTCCTTCCAGATCTCGTCCTTTGAGACTTCGACTGGCTTTCCTGGGAGTGACCCGGTCTGGGCCCTGAGGAGGAGCCTTGCCCCTTCCCTTAGCGCCTCGGTTCTGGTAGCGTAGACGCCCTGCTCCACCAAGGCATCAATCTCTCGGAGTATTCTGTCAGGTAGTCTAAGACTGATGGTCTGCATCAATAGTAGCCTCAAACTGCAATACGCTTGTATTACGCGCGTTATTTAGGGTTGCTGTCGCAATGACTAGTCCAAGATAAGAGTTATTCCAGCTTTTTCTCAGAGGCTATTTTGTAGCAGTAGGCGATGACATGGTTCTTCAAGGCTTTGTGGGTACCCTTCAGTCTGTGTTGGTTGCCGCTTTTAGGTTCCGCTCATAGTCATACAGCGGTTGTTCGAAAGGCGGATGTGGGGATATGTCTCGTCCGAGAGGTATTCGTGCGTGTGTTGTGTCTCTTCCTTAGGTTTTCAGCAGATTCCTCACTTTGCTGAAGAATGCTTCAGCTGCTTTGGCGGTCTCCATGGCTCCAGTTTCTGAGAAGGTCAGTCCATAATCTGCCTCTTCCCTTAGTCTCATGATGTTTCCGAAGTCTTCGATGAGTTTTGTGCCAAGTTCTCCGACCCACAGGTCTCTTAGCGCGACCAGTAGGGCATAGTGGCTCTTCTCCCTGAGGTTCTTGGTGTATACTAGGGCTCTTGCTGTGTGGAACATGGAGTAGTAGCCTTGAATTGTGGTCCACTTGAACTTGTTCCTTCTAAGTGAGTCTTTTGCCTCGTTGAGGTCAGCTTCCGCCTCTCGCATCTCTTTGAGGATCAGGTTTCTGTCTGCCCTGAACCGGGTTAGTCTCCTGTCCTCTATCATGCGTTGGAATTCTGAGCTCATTCGGACTCCCAGAGGATGATTCCCTTCATGATTCTCTCGTATAGTGGGGTGTCTTCCCGTTTCAGCTTCGTGAACTCGTTTGTGTTTACGATGATGGGCGAAAGCTTCCGGTCCAGGTTTTTCTGGAAGGCGTTTGTCTTCTTCGTGGTTTCCTTCTTCTCCTGTGTTAGGATGAGTAGATCTAGGTCGCTCTCGCTTACGTCTGTTCCCTCAGCACAGCTCCCGAAGAGTGTTATTCTTACGCAGTGGGGCTTCAGCTGGTCGACCAGTTTCTGCAGAGAGTAGATGTTGAAGAGGACTTTAAACTGCCTCGCTACGGGATTTCTGCCGTTGAATCTGTAGAAGACCATTCTCCCCGTCTTCCTTCTCTCAAGTATCTTTCCCTCAGCGAGCTTTCTGAGAATTGAGTTTGCAGAGCCCTTGCTTATCTTGGCTTTCCTCATGACCTCCCTTTCATGGAGCTCGTGCATGGAGTCTTCATGGAAGAGATAGAGAACTTTCAGGAGCGTCGGAGTTATGAAGTCTATTTTTTCGGGCATATACTCATTATTTTAGACCATAGAGCATAAATAAGTATGGGTTCTCCAGCCTCGACATACATGCAGTCAGACATGAGGAGAGCGGATAGGTTTTCTGGTATGCCTTCGCCGGTTCCGGGTACCCTTCAGTCCGTGCTGATTGCTGCTTTTAGGTTCCACTCGTGGTGAGTAGTCGGATTCATGTTTCTTCTCACTGAGTACACGGCTGAAGGTGTGAAGCATCTGGGGGGATAGTGAAGGGTCTCAGTGCTCGTTCTGTTCGGGGAGAAGGTTTAAGGATGGGCGACCAGTAGTTTGTCTATCTTAGCGTGATCCGCAGAGAACGTCTGGAAGAAGGAGTCGTGAGCGGTGCGGTTCTGTCGGAGAACTATCTATGGTATTGAAGAGGGATCTTGGGCTATTGCATGCGACGATGATGGGTCTGGGGAGCACCATCTGTGCAGGCGTTTTCATGATATTGGGTGGAGCCGTGGGGATAGCGGGGCCCGCGGTGGTTCTGTCCTTCTTTCTCTGCGGAATCGTCAACATGGCTACGATGCTTTCTTACTGTGAGCTCGGGGCGGCAATGCCGAGGGTGGGCGGAGAATATGTGTATGTCAGGGCGGCCTTCGGAGGGCTTCCTGCATTTATCGCCGGATGGTATGAGTGGTCGAGCAATCTGTTCTATGCTACGCTGATGGTTCTAGGCGCGGCTAGTATGCTCTCGTATTTCATACCAGTCGATAAGATTCTGATAATTGTGATGCTGGTTGTCGTATTTGCACTTCTCAATATCAAAGGCATCAAGGAGGCAGGGATTACAGAGACGCTTCTAACATCGATACTTCTGGCGATTCTCTTGCTGTATGTTATTGCGGGCTTGAGATACGGCTTCAGGGCTGATGCGTTCAAGCCGTTCATGCCGAAGGGTCCCTTGAGCATAGTCGGAGCCATGGCGTTCATCTTCGAGACTTATCTTGGAATCGAGGCGATAGCTGCGACTCAAGCGGAGATAAAGGAACCAGAGAAGACGATTCCCAGGGCGATGATTCTCTGCTCACTAATCTTGATGGTTTTGTATTGCCTCATCGCGTACGTGACAATCGGCATACTCCCGCCAGAGGTCTTGATAGCCTCCGGGATCCCACTGTACTTGGTGGCAGAGAAGACGATGGCTGGGGTGGGTGCCATAATGATTGCGATCGCGGGGTTGATCGCTGCAGTGACCTCTCTCAACTCCGCCATCATTGCCTCTTCGAGGGCTGCTTACGCTATGAGCCGAGATGGATATTTTCCAAGGGCTATGAGAGATGTTCACAGTGACTTTGGGACCCCACACACAGCGATCGTGGCAGGCGCAGCACTCATTCTGTTTCTGTGTATTGTAGACAACCTTGAATTCGTGGTCTACTCGATAAACTTCGGTTTTCTGATAGGGTTCGCCTTGGTGAACTTGTCGCTTATTGTGCTTAGGAAGAGTAAGCCTCAACTGGAACGCCCATTTGAGACCCCGCTATATCCGCTGACGCCAATAGTAGGGATAACTACTTCGCTGATGCTCCTTGTATTTATCGACGTGAAACCGCTGGCGTTTGGGATCGGCTGGGGTTTGCTTGGCTCAATCGTATACTTCCTTACGCGTAGAAATGATAGGCTCGTCCACGAGGAAAAGGGGAGGAGGGAACACTATCTCGACAATGAAGATGAATAGGTCTTTGGCGAGTTGGTTAGGGAGGGGATACCCAGCAGAAGGAGGTTTCTTTTTCCGGCTGGGGCAGGCTCGCAGGCATGAGGAGAGCGGATAGGTTTTCTGGCATACCTTCGCGGTTCCGTGGGCACCCTTCATTTAGTCTTGAACGCGGCTTTCAGGTTCCGCTCGTGGTAAGGAAGGGTTATGAGAGGCGATGTCGTCCTATTCTTTTGGGGAAGAAGAGCAGTCTTTTTCCTCTTTTTCCTCTTAGCGCCGAGCGTGGGGCGCGATGATAGAAGTGCCCAGATATGGAGGAGGAGTAGGGTTGATCTTTATAACCTTGGGTAGGTTCAGGAAGAAGCCGACCAAGGAGATGATGGCTGAGATCGATAAGCTCTTCGCCCAGGTGCCTAAGCTAGGGGGTAAGATCCTGGCTGTGTACTGGACGCTGGGCAGATACGACGCTGTGGTCATAACAG
>CAZBVH010000022.1:4271-20166 GCA_964495315.1 uncultured Candidatus Bathyarchaeia archaeon
CATAGGCTTCAGTGACCTGGTCTCGACTGAAACCATGGTAGCTATTACCCGGGAGGAAGCTATGAAGCTGATCGAGTGATCCAGCATCTCCCTCCTTTTTTCTTGAGAAAACGTCTGGTTTTCCGGCTTGGGCATGTGTGCAGGCATGAGGGCGGTGAACACTTTTCTGGCATGCCTTCGCGGCTTCGTGGGTACGCTTCAATCGGTGTTGCTTGCCGCTTTTGGGTTCCGCTGGTCGTTGAAGGTTACGCCGCGGTGCCTTCGAAGGTTTCTCTTTTCTGCTGATGGACTTCCAGTCTCTTTAGCATGGGTCTGCGGGTGTAGCCTATGAGGATGCGGGATTACTTTCTTAGAAGCGTCTCTGCCCAGTCTAGGAATCTTTCGGCATCGCGGACGGCTTCTGCCGCCTCTTTTTGTGTTATGAGTCTCTCCTCGTATTCGGCGGCGTTCTTTATCGCAAGTAGCCTGCTCAGCTGTCGTCCCTTGCTCGCTAGAATGTCTTTGGGGAGGGTTAGCGTCTGGAGTAGGGTAATTGCGTCTTCATGTCTTTCGCCGGCGTGTCTGACGCCGACCATAAAGACCGTTAGTGCGTCGCATGCGCTTATGCCGCTGTGGATCGCGTTTATTGTTGCGGCGTTCCATCGCCCAGCGTTCAGGCATTCTTTCGCTGTGTCGAGGTTCTCTCTGGCCTTCTTCAGGTAATTCTTGTAGAGGTCCTTGTTGACACGCCTAGTTCTTACAGACATTCCTTTTCTACTCCAAGGGTTTTCCGCAGATAACTAGGTGTTTCTTGCGTATCTCTTCCAGGATCCGAGTCTTGTCCTTGTCGGTGAGCTCCTTCTTGGATAGGATGTATGGGGAGATAGTGTTGCCGAATCTGTGGGAGACCTCGCCTTGTAGTTCTGAGATGGCGGTTTCTGCTTTTTCTTTGTCTTTGGTTAGGATGAAGAGGTCGATGTCGCTTAGGGGTTCTTCTTCTCCTCGGGCTATGCTGCCGAATATCATGGCAGAGGTTATGGCTGGGTCGTTGAGCCTCTTCTTGAGAAGCTTGAGAAGTTCGCCCAGGGTCTCTTCCTCTATCTTGAATGTCTTGTCTATCAGGTCTGCGGCATAGCTCTCAGCGTTGATGGCTACGGTGTGGGATTTCCCTATTACCCTGATGCGGATGGCGTTCATCTTGTATAGATCGTCGAGGGCCTTCCGGATACCCATATGTGATAGGTCGAGGAAACTGGCGAGCTCTCGTACAGTGAATTCCTTGCCCTTATATCGGTAGAGGGTTCTGAGAATCTTCACCTTGACCTTTGACCCTAGGAGCAGCTCTAAGTAGCTGTGGTAGAGCATGTGATCACCGTAAACTAAAGTATCCATATGGAAACTTTTGTTTAATAACCTTGCCTTCAGCAGAGGCCTGCATGAAACTCTTCTCGGAGTTCCGCTACCCGAAATCCGACGCAGCTTTCAATCCCCGTAACATGGGTTTTCGATTGCAGCCGAATGCGAGGGCAGAATCGTATTGTTCCGGGATTCGAATTCAAAGCTCTTCGCGGCTTCGTGGGTACCCTTCATTCCGTCTTGAGCGCGGCTTATAGGTTCCGTTGGTGTTGTTGTGCTGGTTCTCGCACTCTCGGCACTCTGGTTGGACTTCAGTTCATGGAAGATTCAAGAATTTGAGCCGTGAGTACTTCCTTCATTTTTAGGAGAACTGGGGCTTCGGCAGGAAAGGCGTGGTCAACAAGAAGAACACAATGAAGCTGACGATAGCTATGAGAATCAGTCTTCTTATGTTTGTATTTGTTCTCAACAGCCGAACCGCCCCTGCTAACGTCACTATCGCGTATGTAAGATCGCACCAGAACCAAGGTTGGAAGATGGTGTATCCTAGGAAATCCCTGTATCGTTTAGCTATTGGCGGCTGAATGCCGGCTATGCTCGAAGCCGTCAGGAGCAGGTAGGTGATGAAGGACATGATTTGCCAGAGGACGACTCCTATCAGTATGGTTTTGTAGCTTGGAGATTTCTCCGGGGTGGATTCTGTCAAGAAGAGTGCTCCGAGCATCAATGACAGGATGGTGGTGTCAACTGCGAAGTTGCCGATGAAGAACTCTATGAACGCTGCCTGCCAGCCCCGCTCAGGTATCCAGCGCGGAAATCCATGGGCAATCCACCAATAGGCATTGTTTACGATGACAACTATGGACAGGATGATGCTCGCGAGAATCTGTTTTCGGCTGCGGTGAAGAGTGAAATCTAAAGAGGGTTTCCAGATCTCTTTCAATAAGCCGAGTAGAATTATCGTGAATCCGATGCCGAGCGGCGTGACGCAGAAGAAGAGTATGACGAGGAGGGGGCTTAACTCTGCTATTGGTCTTAGAGGAGTTAGAGGGGAGCCGACGCCGTATCCCATGTAATAGAAGAAGACCAGGGTGAGCATGACAAAGAATATCGCGAACACTCTGTTCGGAAGCTTATCAGGTTTACTGCAAGACAGGGTACATTCCCCATCTACCAGACTGCGTTCAGTGTTGAAACATAAGAAAGGGACTCTGCATGGTTTCAAATCTCAGATTCCTCATCTTTATTATTGCTTGAGGATGAGATTCAGCGTGTGGAGAAGATCAAGAACCGAATCTTCGCGTTGTACTTCTTCGTTACATTAGGACTTTGGATGGCTTGGGAGCCGATATTTGGAGAGATTGTCGGATACACATCTCCCGGTCCATGGTATTCCCTCTACCTGGCATATTTTACAATAATGGTTGGCTATCCAATCGTTCTCTTTGGTTTGGCATACGAAATTTACCGGCCGAGCTTGAACTTCGAATTGGACAGAGATTGGAAGTGGATCCTGATAGGAGCCTTACTCCTTGTCGTGGCAGCAGCAACGAACGTATTCAATATGTTCTGGAACCCGTTCGAACCTGGATTCTCCCCCTTCGGGTTTATTGAGTTCGAGTTTCCAAAAGGAAGCGGACAAGTATACGTCTGGCCAAAAGTCCTGTGGAATTTCTTCCTTGCTTTCTGTCTCGAGACGATGAGTTTCAGCCTCTTGTTCGGAATCCTCTTCCTGACAAAGTCAACCCCACAGACGTCAAAGAGCTATAAGATAATGTTGATTGGGATGACCCAATGGGGCATCATACACATGGTGCAGTATACTTTGTACTTCTTCTTTGATTTGCCGGCGTGCCCATGGTTTTCAGGCATACCAAAGATGCGAGTCCTCACAATGTTCTGGTTCCATCTTGACTTCTGGTCCGAACTCCTACCTCTCATAGGCGCGGTCCGGCTGCTCAAGAAAGGGAAGAGGTTACCATGACAGGTTCAAATGCCACCTCCCGCATTTGCGGCACAATTGCACTTCCCTAACCAATAGGATTGGTCGAGGAGGATGATACCCAGCAGAGGGAGGTTTCTTGTTCCGGCTTAGGCATACGGTGCAGGCATGAGGGCGGTGGACACTTTTTCTGACATACCTCCGCCGGTCCGTGGGTACCCTTCAATCCGTGTTAGTTGCGGCTTCTAGGTTCCGCTCATGGTGAGTCGGACGGAAAGGTTTTGGGTCTCAATCCCGCCTAATTGTTTGGGGAAGAGGAGCAGGTCTTCTTTCTCGTAGCGCCGAGTGTGGGGCGCGATGAGAAAAGTTCCCAAGGATTGGAGGGGTATGGGTTTGATCTTTGTGACCCTGTGTAGGTTCAGGAAGAAACCGACCAAGGCGATGCTTGCCCAGGGAGATGAGTTGATGGAGAAGTTGCCTGGGATGGGATGTGAGGTCAAGTCTTTCTACTGGACGCTCGGGAGATATGACGCTGTATGTATTCATGAAGCACCAGACGAGAAAGCTGCGATGAAAGCCAGTATTCTCTTCGGTGACATCCAGTCTTCGGAGACCTTGGTCGCTGTACCTGCAGAAGAGGCCTCGAAACTCGTCGATTGATCCGTACCTGCCAGGACGATAGACCATGATGAAGCAGCGAGATCAATCTCGGTCGATCACTAATGATGGTTCTTACACCTGAGACTCAACGATCCAGAGGATGTAATGTCATGAGGAAGATCTAGATGAACATCGATTTTACTGGAATCGCGGCTAGGTATGAGGATCTTTCGTCTGTGCAGAGATCCGCTGCCGAGGTACTGCTGGGACTCTTGCAGATCGGGAGAGACGACGATGTCTTGGATTTGGGATGTGGGGTCGGTCACCTCAGTAGGAAGATTAGGGAACTGACGAATGGGAGAATCGTGGGGGTGGATCCGGCGGAGGGGATGATCAGAGAGGCAGTGGAGAAGGGCGAGGGATTGGACATAACCTTCGAGGTGAAGAGCGCCGAAGAATTGGACTACAAGGACTGTTTTGACGTAATATTCTGTAATTCCGCTCTTCAATGGTTCAGTGACCCGGAGAGAGCGATCGAGAATTGTTACATAGCTTTGCGGAGGGGAGGGAGGATCGGGGTGCAGGCACCAGCCAAGAAGGTGTATAACCCGAATTTTGTTGAGGCCGTCGGAAGGGTGAGAGAAGACCCGAGGACAAAGGACATTTTCTCCCATTTTAGGAATCCATGGTTTCTGTTGGAGAAGATGGAAGAGTACGAAGAGCTGTTTGAGAAGCACAATCTTAGGGTTGTCTTCTCTAAGATGGAGAAGGTTGAGACAAGACACACTCCCGAGGAGGTCTTCAACATCTTTTCCTCAGGGGCTGTTGCAGGATATCTGAACCAGGACCATTACGATGTAGAGTTGAACGCAGATTATGTGGCTGCCTTCAACGAGATAGTTGGGGACGCCTTTCTTCGGCAGGCAAATAGTCACGGAGAGGTGGCGATGGTCTTCAACAGGATATTTCTGGTGGCGATCAAGGACAAGACTATTCCGATACGGAGGTAAGGTCTCCTTTGGGCTGCCAACCGGTATGCCGGGGGTTCATGGCGTCTTGTGAAGAGCTCCTTCCTTATCGTCTTCTTCAGCGCTCTATTTCTGCTGGGAACTGGGGCATGCTTTGGCGGTTTCGTAGGCACCCTTGATCCCGCATTGTTTTCTGCTTTTAGGTTCCGCTGCTAGGGGATAGGAAGGGTTCTCAAGTGAGAAAGCGGAAAAGGGCAAATAACTGTAATTCGACACGATTGTACAAGGCAGGTCTTCTATTGGCTGAACATGGTGAGTCTCAGGGTCGAGATCTGTGGCTGTATTTCTTGATTGCTTTTGGTTTTACATGGTTCTTCTGGATCTTGGAAGCCTTGGCTGTTCGGGGGAGGTTGGGGTCTTCGGTTCTGGTTGACTTTCTTCTCAGCCCCCATAATCCTGCTGCGTGGGGTCCGCTTGTTGCCGCTTTCTCACTTACCTATCTGAGTGCGGGAAGAGATGGGGTTAGAAGATTGTTGAAGAGATCGATCGATCATCGGTTTGGTAAGGTTTGGTGGCTTCCCACTTTCTTTCTTATGCCTGCAATAATTGGGGGTTCGCTTCTATTGTCGATACTTACTGAGGGGGTTGCTCCTGAACTGCCGTGGATATCTGATCCTTTCATGCTTGTTGTTGTCTTCATCTCCCTGTTCTTTACTGGGGGACCGCTTCAGGAGGAGTTTGGTTGGAGAGGATACGCGCTACCCCGTCTTCAAACTCGTTTCAGCGCACTTGTTTCCAGCCTGATACTTGGATTCATGTGGGGAGCTTGGCATATACCCTATTTCTGGATAGGTGAAGAGATCATCTACCAGCAACCGATTTGGGGTCTTATGCTTTCAGCCATTCTTGTTTCGATACTATTCACTTGGCTGTATAACAATACGGGCGGCAGCATATTGGTCGCTCTAATTTTTCACACCATGCATAATTTCTCGTGGGTTCTGTTTCCGCCAGCCCTTGAGTCGGAACTGGGGGGTCTCTACTACTTGATATTACTTCTCGCCGCTCCCATTGTCATAACAATTGTTTGGGGACCCAGAAGACTGGTTCGTGAAACAGCATGAGCTTATCTCAATCTGGAGATGAAACAATCGTTTGTCGAGGATCCCGTGGTGGTATATGTAGTGTGTTCCTTATTCTCTGGAGGCTTTGCAACAGCAGGCGATGATTCGGTTCTTGATGGGGTCTTCTTTGACTGTTGGACTACTTTCTGCTCTTGACAATCGCCTTCGCCCAGGTGGCAGCACGCTCTAGTTCTCCCTCTTTCAGCGGACCCTCTTTGCCTTTCACGAAGAAACCTTCAGGTGAGGCTATGAGGTTCCAGCCGTCTCTTTTCAGGCTGTCAGCGATTCTTTCCGCGGCGTAGCCGAAGATTCCGACCAGTCTCATCGAGAGCCTGGTATCAAACGCGGCTACATTGACGCCGCTGAGGGCAGACTTCGGGATTTTGTTGAGGAAGTCTTGAATTGCCGGTGTAGGCCTCCCGCCATGGGTCGGAGAGCCGACGATGAGGAGGTTGATCGTTTTCAATCTTGCAGAATTCGCCTCACCTGCACGGACCGCCTTCACTTCACCGGGAATGGCGCTGCCGATGGCTTGGGCGATCTTCTCTGTGTTTCCGTAGACCGAGTCATAGACGATTAGAGTTTTCATTGGATTCCCCGTCTTGCTTGACCAGGTAAATGATTGATTAAATGCTTATTGCTTCATTGGCGGTTACCTTGTATAGGATTCCGTAGGCAGATGACGAGAGTATGGGTAGATTTCACTCTGTCGAGCTCTCTAGGATTGCGATCTTCTCAGTCATTCTCACTCTGACGGAGTTGGCATGCTACAATCTTACCTGGCCAATGTTGCCGCCGATAGTTGTGATGCCTTTTGTCACATCGTTTGTTCTGGCAATGAGCATTCCATTTCATAGAGGTCAGTGGATCATGGGTCTGGTCGCATCTCTCTTGACTGTCGTCTCAAATGGCGGAATCTTGCCAGGTCCTTTCATAATCCCTGTCTACGGGTTCGTCTTTCAGACTGGAAGGGTCAAGCTCTCTGGTGCGGTCTCGTCGATCATTCATGTGGTTTATGGTGTCTTCCTGGCTCCATTGATCTTTGTCGTTGCTCCAGCAAAGGTAGTGCTCAATTGGCTATTGGTCTATGTCAGTAGTCTTGTGCCAGCGGTGATAATCTTCCTTGTGGTGTTCGGAGTGGCAGGGGCGATAGCTGCGAGCTCAGGTTATGGAATAGGTTTGAGGATTGCCGAGGATCTTCGAGGAAGATGACCTATCGGGCAAATCTAATGAGCTTGGGTGGACCATTCAAATGGGGTTGAATATGGATATCAAGGAAGCGATCAGGTCTAGGAGGAGTATTAGGAAGTATAAGGATGAGCAGGTCCCTCACGATAAGCTGGTGACTCTTCTAGAGATGGCTAGGTTGGCGCCTTCGGCGGGAAACCGTCAGCCTTGGGAGTTCATAGTTGTTCGGGATGAAACGGTAATAAGGAGGATTGCTGAGGGCTGCAGGTCGGGCGGTTTTCTGTCAGAATGCCCTGTTATCATCGTTGGATGCGGAGATTTTGAAGCTCGACCTAAGTGGTTTGCTTTGGACACTTTTATAGCGATGGAACATATTGCTCTTACATCTGTGGGAGAGGGGCTTGGGACTTGCTGGATTGGCTATTTCGATGAGGATGAGATCAGGCGGCTGCTGGAGATACCTGAGAATTTGAGGGTGGTCGCTCTTATGGGTGTGGGATTCGCAGATGATAGTCCTGCGCCTAAGGAGAGAAAACCGCTTGAAGAGTTTGTAAGCTATGAAAGATGGGGAGAAAGGGAGCCATAAGAGTGAGCCCCCATCATCTGAATCGTTCATCTGATCTCGCTTCAGGTGCTTTGTCCAGTTTCTTGGAAAGCCAGCCTACCCGTTCTGCTTTTCGGATGTCGAAATCTGGGACGTAAGGTTTTATGTCCAGTAGGGGTGTGCCGTCCATGATGTCCACGCCTTCAATCTTGAGTCTGCAACCTTCCACTCCTAGAAGTCGGACCACCGATAACCCTATCGGGTTGGGGCGTCTCGGTGCCCTTGTAGCGAAGACTCCTCGGGCGTTCTCGTCCAGAAACGGTTTGACCTCCAGTGAGTAGCCTTCGGAGAGGTGAAAGTGGTAGAGAAGGATTAGGTGGGAGAATCCCTCGATATCCTTGAGACCGTCAGCGTATTCCGGTTCTATCTCCAGGGTTCCAAGAACCCCCTTGGCTCCAGTTGGTTGGATGGGCATCCCTTCGATATCCGTGAAAGGGGAACGAATCACGCCTATCGGTTTGTATCTTATCTCCCTCAATGGCCTCGCATGCCTACTCACGTGTATCCTAATAAACTGCCTCAGGGTTCCCCTATATGAATGCAAGGGTTCTGCTCGTGGTGAAGCTGACCTCGTCTCCGTATCTCACCAAAGAGAGAATCATACTTTTGAGGAATAGGGAGGACAGGGGGCAGCAGACGGAGGGCGTCGAATGGCCGATGACATAATCGAAGGAGAAGCCCACAAAATCGATGATGTTACCAGGGGTGCTCTGAAACGGTTCCTCCAGATCGGCATCTCGTTGTTGGTACAGGCGGCGACACTGCTCATCTCGTCAGGTCGCCTAGAATGGACGATGGCATGGATCTTCATCGGCTTGAATGTGGTCCTGATATCAATCAACGCCTTAATCTTCCTGCCAAATCCGAAGCTGAGAGAGTTGGCAGCAGAACGCTCACGTATCACATTCGCCAAGAGCTGGGACAAAGCAATCGGCGTATCACTTCTCGTGACTACGGAGGCAACGCTGATAACGACCGGGCTGGATAAGCGCTACGGGTGGTCACCACAACTGCCCCCTGCAATCCGTCTAGTCACATTGGCCATCTACACGCTGGGCTATGCCCTCTTCACTTGGGCGATGATATCCAACATATTCTTCTCAGGCATCGTCCGCATCCAAGACGATCGTGGTCACACGGTCGCCACAGCAGGACCTTACCGGTACGTACGCCACCCCGGATACGTCGGGTACATCACAATGTCCCTCTCAACCCCCCTCTCTTTAGGCTCACTCTGGGCTCTCATCCCAGCAGGACTTACAACATGCGTGATGGCAACCCGCACCATCCTTGAGGATAGAACCCTACAGGACGAACTCAAAGGCTACAAAGAATACGCCGAAGAAGTACCCTACCGCCTGCTGCCCTGGATCTGGTAGGCAGAAGGAGACCGATCGTTACAGGGAACAACGCAGGCTGCCGCGCAACTTCGCGGAATATGGCGTTGGCTCCCTCTTGGAATGGAGGACCGCTATCTCGCTTGCGCTCCGGAGTTGGAATAGGCGTTTGCCGAGGGTGACGTACTCGTACATGTGCCGTATCTCCTCTTCACTTGGTATTTTGTAGCAGTAGGCGATGACACAGCTCCCAACCGCTTCGCAGTTACCCTTCGACCCGTGATGCTTGCTGCTCTTAGGTTCCGCTAAGGACAGATTGACTGCGTTAGCACGATATTTCTACAGGTCTGTTGGTTGGTGTCTCTCGTCTGTGGTGCCTCTGGCGTGTGTGGACTATTTTGGGCACAAGAGTTTAGAAAAGCTAAGCGAGAGAAGAATGGAAGCCTGAGATCGAGGGATTGATGAGTAAGTGTTTGAGAGTTTCTTGAGGTTCTTTAGAAGATTGGATGGAAGGATCAAGGTTGCGATGTCTGGTGCGGCTGTGCAGTACTGGAGTCAGGCCTTCTCTGGGCAGTATAACCAGCTTTACGCTAGGGAGTTGGGCGCAGATTATGTTCAGATAGGATCGTTGAATAGCATCGGTGCTGGAATCACTTCAATCGTCTCGGTTCCGCTCGGTTGGGCTACTGAGAATTGCGGTGTGAGGAGGATTCTACTTCTCGGATTCGCCTGCGCGATCATCTCTGCAGCAGTCTATGCCTTGGCTGGGAGCTGGTGGATTCTCGTAGCCGCCGTCATCCTGAGCACTGTTGCGTTGCGCATAGTCTATCCTCTCACGGATGTGATCTTCATTGCCTACACGAGACCTAGGCAGAGCAGCACGTTGTTGGGCTTGTCTCGGATGGTCTGGGGTACGCTGAGCATCTTTGCGCCGTTGATTGCGGCAGTAATCGTAGCTAGTTTTGGGGGGATAAATGCTCAAGGCATAAGACCGCTATACTTTGTTCAGCTCTTCTTGACCGTGGTTGCCTTCTTTCTCGTGGCCATGAAGTTGAAGAACATTCCAACCCGTGTGAACCGAGAAGAAGAGAAGCCAAGCTCGAAGGACAACCGCTTCATTCAGGATTTTCAGGAGTTATTCAAGGGTGAGAGGTATCTCAAGAGATGGATAGTATTGAGGACGATCGATCAGTTCGCGGTGAATATGGCTGTGCCGTTCATTCCATTGTGGATGGTAAACGTGAAGGGTGCCAGTCCCTACGTCCTTGGTGCCGTGGGCACCGTATCAGCAGTGACATCATCGCTCCTGCAGGTTCCAGCAGGCAGACTGGCCGATAGGATCGGCCGGAAGAGAACCTACTATTTGCTACAACCCCTTGCGTATGTAGGTACCTCTATCCTGATACTGGCTCCGCGACCTGAATACCTGGTCCTCGTCGGTCTCCTAGGATCCGTAGGATTGCTAGGGGCAGGAGCCGGCGGCGTCAGCTCTACGCCATTAATCACCATGCATTGGGAGATGGTACCTAGAGAGAAGAGGGGGAGGTGGTACGGTGTAGAAGGCCTCATGACTGGCTCAACCATACCTGCCACGATCATAGGAGGCATCCTATGGCAATACGGCTTTATGAGAGAAGTCTTGATCCTCCCAATCTTGCTGGAGGCCCTTATTGTGGTACCCATACTGATCACCGTCCCAGATACGCTGAAGAGAAGTGATCGATAGCGAGATTCCTGTTCTTGAGCAAAGCAGGCTGGCTGATATCTGGCATTCCAGCTTTGGCTGCGGAATGATGGTTTGAAGCTGGATAGTCTCACTCTCTTGATGATGTGCGCCGAGTCTTGATGGGTTCCGGCTTTGAGTGAGCAGTATCTGTAGCGTTATTCCGGATTTTTCTGATGGGTTCTGGCAATTGTGTCTGCCACTTGGATTGGCTTTGACTCACGGGCTGCTCCTCCGTTGGATTCGTGGTCCTTACATGCAGACCAGTTCAAGGTTGTGTGTCTCGCGGAGCAGAACCAGAACATGGTGACTTCTCTCTGGAGGGACGGATGGTGACCAAAGAGGGATGGGGTCTACCGGAAGGCTGCAGGAAAGCCCACTATTTCGTTGAAGGCATGTCACTCTGTGGACGGCATGGCTACTATTTTGGATCCCTTAAGCAGGGGGATGACGAGAGCCCAGGCAATTGTGTCCTGTGTAAGAAGAAGCTGAGGGGGAGGGGAATAGAATAGGTGATTCTCTTGGATGCCTGAGGATCTAGGGAGAACATCATTCATCAGTATATTCATGTCGGTGTGAAGTTTGGTTTGATCCGTAGTAGGGGTGGACGTTTGTCGAGAGAGGTGCAGGCTTAAATTTCCCAGGTATTATTGGGAGCGTATGGTTGATGTGGTCTTCTGGATCTCTGCTCTGTTTGCAGAGATTGTTGGGGCTACGGCAGGTTTTGGTTCCTCGACGATCTTTCTCCCCATTGCATTGTTCTTCTTTGAGTTCAGGACGGCGTTGATTCTTGTTGCGATATCTCATATGTCGGGGAGTCTGGGTAGAATCATGTTTTTCCGGCATGGTCTGGATAGGGGGATGCTTCTGACATTTGGGTTGCCCAGTGTTGTCTTCACCCTTCTAGGCGCCTTTCTTGTGAGGTTTGTGTCGCAGCCTTTGCTGAAATTGGTTCTCGGGGTTTTTCTTCTGGCCTATGCTGTAATCTCGTTCTATAGGCCGAATCTCTCGGTTGAGGCAAGTACGAAGAATAGTGTTCTAGGTGGGAGTCTATCCGGATTCTTTGCAGGACTCATCGGTACAGGTGGTGCGTTGAGGGGAGCCTTCTTGAGTTCATTCAGACTTGAGAAGTCCGTTTATGTCGCGACCGCTGCGGCGATATCCCTGGCAGTTGACATTACTAGGATTCCTGTCTATCTGGGAAGCGGATTCTTGCCATCTGAGTACTACGATGCTGTTCCGTTTCTCTTCTTGACTGCGATTGCGGGGTCTCTCATAGGTAGAAGGATTGTAGGTAGGATTCCTCAAGAATCTTTTAGGAAGTTTGTACTTGCCTGTATTGGGTTGGTCGCTCTCAAGTTTCTCTCCGACGGTCTCGTAGTCATCTTCAGCCTTTGAGAATAAGGATGTCTAGGAAGGGAATATCGTTGTGTTTCTCGGCTTCGGCATACGCACAGGCATGCAGCGTATCTTCGGGGCAACCAATCATTCATAAGTGATAACCTATTCTAGTCTATGTGCGCCATGAGTGCTAAGAGGAGGCCCAGTTATGTCTGTAGTATCGATTGTCAAGGGAAATGATCCTGACGTGATGGTGAGGAAGGCGATAGGACTGCTCGGTGGGTTGGATCTTTACGTGAGGAGGGGTCAAAGGGTCTTCATAAAGCCAAACGTGTGTGGAGGTGTGCCTGGGAAGTCGGGCAGTTTCACAGACCCTCGAGTTCTATCCTCGATGATAGGGATTCTGCGCAATGTGGATGCGACAATCTCTGTAGGTGAGGCAGATTCCTGCATGTATACGGCTGAAGCGATGTTGCCGGAAACAGGGACCGCTGAGGCAGCCACCCAGAACGGGGCCGTGGCGGTCAACCTATCCCATGGGGAGATGGTGAAGGTCGATGTTCCAAGTGGGTATGCTCTCAAGAGCTTTCTCGTGAACAAGGCGGTTGCTGATGCTGATGCCATCATCGCCATGCCTGTCATGAAGACGCACGCGTGCACCGTCGTAACTCTTGGTGTGAAGGCGATGTTCGGGGTGTTGCCTGAAAGGAAGAAATCGCGTTACCACCCTGAACTCGATCAAGTCATGGTCGATGTGGTCTCAGCTCTGCCGCCTAGACTCACCATCATTGACGGCATCATCGGGATGGAAGGTGAGGGACCATTCAAGGGAGATCCAGTAGAACTCGGCCTGATGGTCGCTGGGAATAATGTTGTCTCCACCGATGCCTGCGCAGCCGCGGTGATGGGCATCGACCCCTCCTCGGTCGACCACTTGAGATTAGCTTCTGAGAAGGGACTTGGGACGATCAAGATTGATGAGATCGAGGTCAAGGGTGAACCAATCGAGGCCGTGCGCAGGCCCTTCCGAAAGGCGACACCTGAGAGGAGACTAGGAGTTCTGAGCAGGGTCTCTAAGGATCTGGGTTACCTCGCGATACACAGACACTATGAAGAAGCGGTGAGATCGTCGAGAGAGGTTCAATGAACAAGATAGGTCTCAACCTGTACTTGCTGTGCTCCCACTGTCCTTTTTGCTATATTCCTTTGCTCAGTCTATACGCCCACAACTGCAGGAGAATTGCTATTCCGGACAGACCGGCCATCAGCGTCCACGCCGGTCTGAATGATCCGAAGAGATCGATCGTGAATCCGAGCAGGGTTGACCAAACCGAGCTCACTCCAAATCCTACAGTGAAGAAAAGTCCTATGAGGAGGTCTCTCTCTGCTGGCCTAGAGATCGAGGAGATATGTGACTGCAATAGATTGCTTGTCGGGAACGCAAACAGTCCCACTATTAAGAGGTTCAGTATTAGCAGGTATCCAAAGGACTCTTGAAAACCTAGGGCAAGTACCCCTGCCGAGGCTATTGTGGTGCTCATGATGGCTGCTCTCAGAGGACCTATTCGATCAGCGAACTTGCTGACTGCCAGAGTCCCTAGAACTCCTCCGGTCATAGTGATCGAGTAGAGTATGCTTGTCATGATGCTCCCAAGTCTCAGCCCATCCCGCAGGAACAGCGGTGTATATGTTACGATGACCCCTTGCCCTGTTCCTCCTGCGATAAATGCCTGCGCTGCGATCGTCAATCTTGCAGACCTGTTCTTCAATGCGGACTTCGCATCAGCCAAGAGATTGGATTCGCCTCTCCCTTCTTCCTTCAGGGTCGGCCTGTCGGCTCCTTTGAGAAGTGGAATAAGTCCTATCGCTATAGCCATTGGGAGGATTGATAGTACCAGCAGTGACACACGCCAATCGTATTGGAGTGCGATGCTTGTCAAGATCAGAGGACCGACAATATTGCCCAAGTAGCCGAGTCCGTAGAAGATCCCTAGCGCTCCTGAAAGCTCCTCCTTCTTGGATCTATCCGATAGTATCGAGACGCTGACGGGATGCTGCGCTGCGGATCCTATTCCTCCCAGTAGGTTCGCCAGAGCGAGGTGGTAGAATCGACTGGCAAGCGCCATCATAACGGTGGCTATGGAGTAGAACGAGTTCCCCAACGCCAGGAGGAGTCTTCTCGGGATGTACCTGGACATAATGCTGTAGGCGAGCTGCAAGAATCCTGAGACAATATTCGAGATACCCCTTGCCGCACCTATCTCCGCATAGGAGAGTCCCAAGTCTGCCCTAATATACGGGTTAAGCACGGCCGCCCCCACCCATAAGTGCTGGGAGAAGTGAGACGCCGCTAGTACTCCAAGTGTCTTCTTGCTTGGCTGATGGGCGTTTGACATTGGCGGCTCAGGCGTTGTTTACGCCCTTTCTTCTTATCTTCTTCGCCTGTCGAACCTCTATCTTCGTGACGATCTGGATTGGCCAAGCGAATAATGGAACCGTGAAGATAGTCTGCTTCTGTGACCCTTGTTCAATCTCATAGCGCACGATGAGATCCATCACAGATTCTGCGACAAGCAAATGCTCCGCGGAGACAGATGCCATCACCGAGAAATGGCAATAGATAATTCTGGAAGCCGAGAATACCGTTCAGAGGAATCAGCCCAAAACTGTACCGCATTCTCGAAGGCAATGCAGCCACAGAGGCATCTGCCGTTGGACAACGCGACAGAATCGACAACCGAAAACAGACGGATGCTGCTTCCATTGTACTTGCTCGTGCTCGTCTTCGTCGGAACCTCGCTGGAGTACGGGATATCAGGACCAATGCTACCATTCCATATCGTCAGTCTCGGTGCTTCAGTCTCAGCGATGAGCGCATCCTTCGCGGTGATGGATATTGTCTCAACTATCGTACGAATACCTGTAGGGGTACTCTCGGATAGGTATGGCTCCCGAATCTTCCTTGCAGGAGGAGTAACCCTCTCGATACTGGCTCTACTTGTCAGTACTATAAGCCAAACTTGGGAGCAAATCCTGGTAGCAATGGTTCTTAGCGGTCTGGCTGGCGGCCTCTTCTACCCGGTTGAGCATAAGGTGATTGCATTGACCGCTGACATGAAGGACAGAGGCAGAGCCTTCGCGCTCTCAAGTTTGATGTGGAGTCTCATAGGGTTCTCTACCCCAATAGCGGCAGGCTATCTGGTTGAGCATTACGGTCTGCGCAGCCCATTCACCGTGGGGCTTCTCGCCAGTCTGTTAGGCTTGCCTCTGTCTCTGAGGATTAAGATCGGAAATTCGGAGAAAGCCAACCCAGGAATTGCGGCGCAGGATGAGCGCACAAAGCTTAGAGACGATCTACCGGCGATAGCGAACCTCGGGGTGGCTCGCCTTATTCTGACGACCGCACTGGCTGTTCCTTGGACACTAACCGCGATCTATCTAAAGATGCGTTGTGAATGCACGTACTTGGAGGTCGGATACTATCTGACAGTGATGAGCCTCGGAGGGATCGTGGCAACACTCCTAGCGGGAAGAATGGGAACGCCAAGAGCCAGGTGGGGAAGCGTACTAGTCCTAATGCCGGTAATCGGCTTTATCTTCGTTGGTCTGACTTTCTCTCGATCCGCGTTGCTCGTGACAATGCTGATGCTCTTCATGAACACGCTAGGCGGAATCTGTGGAATATCCATGAACGCAATAGCCGCTGACGTCGCACCGAGAAGAAGGCTTGGAA
>CAZBVH010000023.1:0-19203 GCA_964495315.1 uncultured Candidatus Bathyarchaeia archaeon
TAGGGACATAGAGGACACTCCCTAGCGATTCGAGCAGTGATCGAAAATCATTCTTCCCATCAGCTAGGACACGTTTGCCGATCTCAAGCGAAGAAGAGACCTTGTAGACAGATTGCAGAGGCTCGATGTAGCCGTAAGGCCACATGGGAACTACCGCATCACTGCCTGCTGCCTGTTCGAATAGATAGTCAATCAACGCAGGACTAACCAGCGGAGAATCGCAAGGAAGAACGACACAATACTTCCCTTTCGCATAGGAGAAACCGGTTAGCATACCTGCGAGAGCTGAGTTTGAAGGAAAGGAGTCCACTACTAAACTATCAACGTCAGGGAGAATCATGCGAAATCGATCTGCCTGCTTCTTGTCTCGCACAACCACTATCGATTCGTCGACCGTCTTTGCGGCACGGTCAAAGACATGTCTAACTAGGCATTTTCCTCCCAGAACTGCCAGTCCTTTATCCTCCCCAAGCCGAGAGGATCTTCCCCCGGCCAGGATGATCATCGTTCTCTTGAAATCTTTTCCCTCCCTTTTTCGATTCTCAGCCGACTCCTTCCTGTCTGCGTCTCATCTTTTCGGGTTTTTGAGATTTTCCGAACGAGATTTAGAGGATCTTGCACAACAAACGAGAACAAGTCATCGTATGCGAGCGTGCCGCTGATAAGAGGTTCGGGAAAAATGCCGATCCGAGTTTTCAGTACCTGTCTTCACTGGCAATCGCTTTCTCCTTCAAGGTGATCAGGCATTGATCGAATTGCTCACCGTCTTCATTCTTTCTCAGAGTTCGGATGCGTTTCTTCGAGTCGTTGTGATTCGGATGATCTGGTGATTATTTCATACCAATGTGCCACGGATCTTGAGATGTTGACGAGCATGGATAAAAGGAATCGCCAGACCACTGTAATAAGAAATCGAATGAGAGTGAAAACTGTGAAAAAGAGAACTAGAGCAAGAAGAGCGACAAGAACAGAGAATACTGAAGATGGAATGGACTGGGCATAAGAGACAGGTTGTTTCAAGGCTATACAGACCTCATGTTGTTCTTTGGAGGGTGTTCTACTACTGGGAGCATAGTTCCGTCAAGTCACACTTTGAATCACGAAGTCAACGATTTCGCTAGCGATATCCAGTTCTGTGGTCCTTTGAAGCCCTTTCCATCCTGGCTGAGAGTTGATCTCACACACTAGAGGACCAGACTGAGTTTCCAAGATGTCTACACCGGCAATCCTACACCCAATCGTTCGGGCAGCCTCAACTGCTAAGTTCCCCAACTCATCTGGGAGACGAAGCGGAATAGGCGAAGCCCCTCGGCTGACATTAGTCTTCCAGCCCTCTGCAGACCTGTACATCGCTGCGACAACTCTGTCTCCGACTACCAAAGCTCTTATGTCCTGGTTCCCGTGTTCAACAAACTCTTGAATGTAAAGAATATGCCTGAAGTACTGGAGTTCCCGAAAGATCCTCTCCGCGATCTCTCTGTCGTTCACACGTGTAATGCCGACACCTCGCGAACCGAACATCGGCTTGACGACGACGTCGCCTCCTAACATGTCAAAGGCACCCAATGCTTCATCAGGACTCTCTGTGACAACAGTTCGAGGAACAGGAACTCCGTTCTCCTCCAGCAACGTCAAAGCATAGTATTTGTCTAAAGCCTTCTCAATTGCTGAGGGGGGATTGAAGATTGGCAGCCCGTTCCTCTCAGCTCTGTGGAGAGCGTCGAGTCGATACAAACACTCCTCTAGGGATCCACGGCCGATTGGGCGGACTATTATTGCCGAGAGTTCGGCTGCTATATCGGTGCCTCCCACGGAGATCTTGGGTTCAAAAGATACTCGTGTTACGAGTTCGTCGAAGCTGAAGCAGAAAGGTTCAGCTCCTGCGTTGACCATCGCTTCGCGAAGCCTTGTTGAGCACCAAGCATTCTTATTACGAGTTAGGAGGCCGATCTTCAAAGCTGATCCACTTTGCCCGTCAACGCCATAGATGAGCGAAAATCCGTAGAATAACTCAATGATCTCCTTCTAAGGGGTTGTGATGTTCGGCATTAGTCTTCCAAGAGAAGCCTCACAAGTTTGTGTATTTTCATTGTCTGTCGCAAGAGGACAGGCGAAATGTGGGCTGAGAGTTGTCGGGTTTCTTACAGGAAAAGAGTGGAGGGGGAAAAATGGAAGGATCCCTTCTTCAGGGACCTCTCGAATCTAGTTGGGTCCTATTGTTCCAGGGTTTCCTGTGGACCCAGTAGTGAGCTCTGGTTGAGTTCTAGGAGGAGTCTTTTACCCTCTTTTGCTCTGTCTAAGGTCTTTCTGCATTCTGGGCAGAAGCTGGATGCTTCGACTAACCGTTTCCGGTACTCTTCGTATCTGGTTATCTTTGCAAGAGCTTTTTCAAGCCCGAAGCTGGAGACTTGGGTTGGGGCGAATTCTTTCCCGCAGTTTGCACATTTTTGCAGACCCTTAGTGAATGCGAGGTAGAGTGTTTGCCTGTCATTTGTGGCTAGTTTGTAGTCTTCGGTCATAGTAATGGCTTCAGGGGGACATACATCTTTGCATGAGCCGCATCCTATACATTTGGAATACCAGAACTTCAGGGCTGTCTTGTCCTGCGCTACTTCAATGTCGATAGCTTTGGGTGGGCAGACCTCGGCGCAGGCGCCGCACCCAATACATTTCTCCTCGTCGACCGCGAGTTTTCCCCTGAAAGCCTTGGGCACGTTCCAGATTGCGTCGCCCTCCTTGAATCCCTCAACGCCGAGCGCCTTTGTGATGCCGTACAATGTTGCGCGGGGACTAGGAGGACAACCGGGGATGTACAAGTTCACCGGGATTACGGCGTCTAGGGCTCCGGCGGCATTGTAGCTGTCGTAGAAGACATCCATGCCGACGGCACATTGTCCATACGCTATTACAAGCTTTGGCTGCTGGATCTTCTCATATACTTCTTTGATTGCCTGCTCGGTCTTCTTCGTGACAAGTCCCGTAACAAGCAAGACATTGGCCTCCTCTGGGTGTTCCGCCACCACGACATTGAGCTCTTGCAGCCCATACTTTGGATCTAGAGAAGCGAGAACCTCGATATCGCAGCCGTTGCAGGATCCTGCATCTGCACGGTAAACTCTGATCTCACCCGCCATCTCAGTCCACCACCATAGAAAGAGAGTTCAGTGTGAGGGTCTTCCTCGTCCCGTCGTTGAGCGATACCACGGCCACTCTGTCCGTACAGGAGAAGCAGGGATCGATGCTCTCGATTATCAGCTGTGCGTTCTCCAGCTTGTCGCCTTTCATCATCTCTAGGGTGGCCTTGTCATTCATGTACGAGGGGGTTCGAATCTTGACTCTCTCCGGGATGTTTGTTCCATTTGCCTTCATGTAGTATACCAGTTCTCCTCTGTGAGATTCTATGTGACCGACGTAATCTGTCTCAAGCACTTCGCGGATGTCTCCTATGATGGGCCCGTCCGGGAGATCTCCGAGACCTTGTTCGATCAGACTCACTGACTCGTAGGTCTCTCGGTGCCTGACAAGAGTTCTGGCGAGGACGTCGCATCCGTTCTCAACGATCGCGTTGAAGTCGAGCCTATCGTATGCGGCATAGGGATCGTCCTTTCGGATGTCGTCAGAGTATCCTGATCCTCTTACCGTGGGGCCGACCGCACCCGTCAGTCTGGCTTGCTTCTTGTCCAGTATTCCGATGCCTGTCAGTTTGGACTGCACAGTCTTGTCTTTTGTAATCTTTTCTCCGATGTAGTCTGAGAGTTCTCTCATGATTTTCATGGTCTCCCGCGTCTTCTCTGTCGTTGCATCAGTGAAATCGAAGCGTACTCCTCCTACGCAGTTGAAGCCCTTGGTCACTCTGTTTCCTGTTACATATTCCTGGAGATCCATCACGGCTTCTCTCTGCCTTATGACCCTTGTGAAGAAATCCATATCCTTCAAGGCGTGTGCCAGAATCGCAAACCAGATGTAGTGGCTCTCCAGTCGCTCAACCTCATGCATGATTGTCCTCAGGTATAGGGCTCTCTCCGGAACTTCCACATCCATTACTCCTTCGGCGGTCTGGGCGAAGCACAACGAATGTGAATTGGAACAGATTCCGCAGACCCTTGCACAGACGAATATCCCTTTTCTGTAGGGTCTCGTGCTCGCGATCTTCTCAATGCCCCTATGAAGGTAGCCTATCTTCATGTCGGCATCAACGATCACGCCGTCCTGGACTTTGAGCTCATAGACTTCGGGCTCGATCAGTCTCGGATCATAAGGACCTATTCTCACCATCTCGGACATTCTAACCACTCACCTCCTTGGCGAGCTCCATGACAGGACTCCTGTGGAACTCGAGGTGGAGCTCCTCGGGCTTCATGCCCATTGCGAGCCCCAAAAGCTCTAGCACGTGTATTACCGGCAGTTTCCCTGCGCCCATCTCTTTTAGCTTTACTTGGCCGCTTTCAAACTGGATCATGCATGCTGGACAAGAGACGACAACGCATCTCGCTTGGGCCTTCTCGATCCCTTTGAGCTTGGGGAGAAGGCGTTCTTCGAGAGCGAGTTTGGGGTCGGCGAGAAGGGGTGGGTATCCGCAACATAACCTCTCCAGACCGTATTCCACGAACTCCACGCCGGTTGCGTCTACGAGATCCTTCATCATGTTGGGTATCCTCCAGGGATCCTCGTTCTCTTCCTTGGTTCTGAAGAGATGGCATCCGTAGTGGATCGCCGCCTTGAATCGCAGGGGGTTTGCTCGTTCTTTGATCTTTGAGATGCCGACATCCTCATGGAGGACCTCTACCGCGTGTTTGACGTCGATTGTGCCCTTGTATTCTCGACCGTATTCCGAGAGGATCTGGTTTACACGGTTTCTAAGGTCTCTGTCGCTCTTCAAGGCCTCATTCGCTTCAAGGAGCGTCTCTTGGCAGCCATTGCAGACTGTCATCACGTTCAGCCCCTTCTCTTCAGCCAAGCTTAGGTTTCTCGCGGAAAGTACGTAGGACATCTCGGCGTCTGCTAGGCGAGTCACTACCGGATCGGGGCAGCACGTGTAGCCTTTCATATCTGCTAGGGATATGTCGAATTCTTTGAAGACTCTTCTTGTTGCGATCTCTGTACAAGGGTATCTTATCGGTATGTTGCAGCCAAGGAATAGAGCGTATCCTTTCATCTCTGACATCTCCTTACTTGTACCTCAGTTTTTTCTTCTTCCAATCGAAGCCGGCCCGCTGGTCGGCTTTGGATCTCTTTATGACCTCATGTACTTCACCGAGGGCTTTCTCATCTTCCAAGGTTATTGTTGTGGAAGGTAGGCCTGACTCTTCTCGCTTCTTCTTTGTGAAGGATGAGAGGGGTACGACTGCTCCTAGTGCGATCACATTCTCTACTGCCCCTCGATATTCTGGGACTACTCTGCCCTCACGGGGTTTCTGAAGAGGGGGCGTTTGTCCTGTCCAAGATTCGTTCGCTATGATGCCCTCTTGTTGTGGGTGTCCTTCAAATCGTACACCAAACAGGTCAGTGATCTCCCTCTCGATCCATTGGGCGGCTGGGACGACAGGGGCGATGGATGGTAGCTGTGGGTTCTCTTTTGGGATGGAGGACCCCAGTGTGACCACTTCTCCGCCGATGTCGAAGTGATGCATGATGCTGAAGTCTAAGCCTTCGTCTACACAGGTGGACGTCATGAATCTGCCGCCTGACACCTCAGAGAGGGTCTTCGCCACATCCACTATGTTTTCAGGCTCGACAGTTATACCGTATCTTCTCCTCTTGGTGGAGGAGACGGACTTGGCTTTCTTTCCCAGATTCGATTCGAGTCTCTTCAGGAGATCGCTCATTTCTTCGTCACCCCGCCTTTGCCGTAGATCTGTTCATTCAGCCTGTATGCCTCTTCCCGTGGGATGACCCGGGTGGCTCTCGGTGAACAGTACTTTGCGCATTTGGGGTCACCATCACAGAAGTCACACTTCACGGCGACGTTGAGATCCTCATTCATCCAGGGAACGGAGAGAGGGCAGGCTTGGACACAGATTCCACATCCTATGCATTTCATCGGGTTTATCGTCACGATGCCTGTGGCTTCATTCTTTTCTATTGCTTCTTCTGGGCAGGAATTCTGGCATACTGGGTCCTCGCAGTGTTGGCACTGCACAGACTCGTACATTGCCTTTTTCTGATCAAAGAAGGTCTCAAGGTAGGCCTTCTTCATGTTCAGCTGGTTATAATGCTCCAGAGCGCAGGAGATCATGCAAAATCTACAGCCAGTGCACCTTTCAGGGTCATAGAACAGGACCCGCTGTTCGGCTTGTTTACTTTCCATGCTGGTTTTCTCCTATTTGTTCTTGTTAATCTATTGGTTCTTGAGCACCTTGAGATGAATCGACTTCGGGAGGAATCACACTTCTACGGAATCAAGTTCTCAAAGGTGATTGAGACAATCTTCTCGTATGAGAAGATATTTTAGAATTTCCCCCCTCTTCATTACCGCCGACTCGAAATCACGCTGGCCGCCTGCGTGGTCATACACTCTCGATCAGACATTGTGGGAACAGCTGTCAGTTGAGGCGCCGTGATTCTTTGGATGAGAAAGAATAATCAGTCTCGTATAGCTCAATAAGAAGGATTGCAGCGATACCTTGGACGTTTTGCGAGGGAGGATCATGGAGAAGACTAGACCAAAGAGCTTCGGCAATCTTATCGTGGAAGTAATCAGAAAGGGAATGTGTGCTTCGTGTGCTGCTTGTGTGGCGGTGTGTCCGGAAAAGGCGATCGAACTCGAAGGAGAGGTCCCCCGCATCAAGGGGAAATGCGGAGTCTGTCAGACCTGCTATTCCAGCTGCCCACAGACTTTCTTTGAGGTTGGGAAAGTTGAGCGACAAGTCTTTGGAAGGGAAAGATCAGAAGAGGACAGGCTTGGGGTGATGCTTGAAGCATGCTTCGCTAGATCCAGAGATCTGGAGATTGCAAAGGCCGGCCAGGACGGGGGAGCCGTGACCGCAATACTTGACAGCCTGATTCGGGCGGATAGGATTGATTGCGCGGTAGTTTCTGTCTGGGATAGGAGCCGTCCTTGGAAGCCTCTTCCGAGGGTGGCGGTAGACCATGAGGGCATCCTGGCTGGTGCAGGAACCAAGTATACTCCGAGTGCAACTTTGATCGGTCTTCGAGACGCCGTTGAGAATGCCGAGTCGGGACAGATCGCTGTGGTCGGAACTCCCTGTCAGGTGAGAGCCATCAGGAAAATTCAAGCTTTGGACGTTGCACCTGTAGAGATGGCGCCAGGGAAGCTGTTCGTTGTTGGTCTTTTCTGCATGGAAAGTTATGGCTACGAATCCCTTATTGAACGATATCTTCCTTCGAAAGGGGTGAATCCTGCCGAGGTCACAAAGTTCTTGATAAAGAAGGGGCGTTTTATTGCCCAATCCGGGGAAGATGAGAGGATCAACGTGCCTCTGAAAGAGCTGAGAAGTAACGTCCGATCCGCATGCAATCTGTGTCGGGATTTCACAGCGGAGTTTTCCGACCTCTCGGTAGGAAGTGTCGATGCTCCCGTGGGCTGGTCCACGTTGATCATAAGGAACGACAAGGGTTTGGATGCAGTACGGGAGGCAGAGAAACAGGGCTTAATAGAGATCAGAAAAATTGAGGATCCAGGAGAGGAATTGAGAGTAACCCACGTATTGTCACAGAGGAAGAGCCAGAACATCGAGAAAATATCAGGGTAAGGATTCAGGGCTCATGCAGAAGCCAGCTCCGAGAATGTGCTCTTCAGGTTTTCGTACGCCTCTAGGTACAACGTGAAGAGCTTTGAGTACTTCTCATGTGCCTCACTACGGGGTTCCAGTCTCTCTTTCACTCGAACCATTGATTCGACTGCCTCCTCTATGGTTGAGTAGAGCTTGATCCCGATGGCGCCCAACATTGCAGCTCCCAAGCATCCGGTCTCAGAAACGTCTAGGGTTTCAACGTCGCGACCAAGGACATCGCATTTTATCCGGTTCCATAGCTGACTGTTGGAGCCTCCACCGGAAACTCTTATCTTCCTCTCCATCTTCCCGCCTTCAGCCTCGAAGACCTCAAGCGAATGGCGCAACCCATAGGCTACGCCCTCCATTATGGATCGGATGAAGTCACTTCTGTGATGAGCGAGTGTAAACCCTAGAAAGAAGCTCCTTGCGTTGAGATCCAGCAGGGGAGAGACCATTCCCGAAGAGTGCGGGAAGAAGATAAGATTCCTTGATCCTACTGGGGAACTCTCTGCCTCAAGGTCGAGCAGATGAAAGACGCTATCGCCCAACCTGTGCGATAACTCGGTCTCTGCACAGGCAAACTCTTTGGCGAACCAGTGCAAGATGGCACCGGTTGGTCTTGGGGAGGAGTACCAGACCCACAAGCCTCTGGAGATCCCAGGGAAGTAGGGGAAGCAAGGACTGAAGCTTGGCGGCATCTTGTCTTCGAGGAGGGTGATGATCTCTGTCGTCCCTGTGACGTCCATCAGTTCTCCTCTATGTGCGCATCCCGATCCGATGACATTGCACATGCCATCCCAAACACCTGTAGAAACAGGAGTGCCCTCTGGAAGACCGGTCTCCTTTGAGGCTTTCTCAGTCACATAGCCTGCGATCTCCCAAGACCTACGGATCTTGCCGAAGGCGTCAGCTGAGACCTCGATCTCACGAAGAATCTCGGGAATCCAACGCATCCCATCGAAGTTTCCAGCTCCGGTCCCAGAGGCCGAGTAATCGTCGAAAACCGGTTCGCCGGTCAACTTGTGGCAGAGATATGTCTTCGAGAATAGGAAACGCTCAGTCTTCTCAAGCAGGTTGGGCTCATGTTTCCTCATCCACATGATCTTGGCGACTGGCGCGGAGCCGTTGATTATCGGCATCTGGACCATGCTTCCTTGGAGCTTGGTTAGGCGCTCTGGGCCAATCCTCTCGATGAGTTCTTGAGACTCTTTCCGAGCTCTTAGGTCGCTGTAGATCATTGCAGGTCTTACCGGATTGTCTCTTGAATCTAGACAGACGAGCCCACCACCCTGACTCGATAGACCGATGCACAGTAAATCATTGGGGGAGACGCTCGATCCCTTCATGACCTCAGAGGCTGTTTTGCATACTGCAGACCACCAGTCAGACGGATCCTGCTCTGAGATGTAGGGGTCAGGTTGGTGTGGGGGTGTGTGTCTCGCGAACGAGTATGCTCTTGCTTCACCAGTCTCGCTGAAGAGGATGCATTTTGTGCCAAGAGTGCCCATGTCTATGCCCAGGAGGTATTTCATGGCTTGTCCTCCCGTGAGCCGCGTTCCAATCTTGGATTAGAACCTCCAGTTACATGGAGACAATAGTCAGGGCGAAGAATGACGCTGACAAATTCGAGGCGACAGGACGTATGCATACTTGGACCTCTTTGAATGGCTCTTCACTATGAATCTAACTATAATAAGAAATATGACCCGCATGTTTGCTTGACGAGCGATACTACAGCTCCTCCATTTCGGTGTTGGAGTGCCATCGAGGGTTAGAGGAGTGAGGAAGAGAACACTAGTAGGGCTGGGACTAGTAAGGCGGCGATCTTTCTCTTAGTGTCGAGCCTGGTGACATCGTCTAGAATCATTGGACCGCCTGCCCTTAAGGTGAGGATTGAGAGCACAGCCATCGGCCAGAAACCCATCAGCGCCTTCACGAAAACGGCGGCATACGAGATGTAAGTGTGATACTTGGGTCCGAAAACAGCGAAGGAGACGTGCCCGCCATCAAGTTGTCCCACTGGGAACGCGTTCAGGAAAGTCACGAAGAAACCTGCCCATCCAGCGAACGCCATGGGACTAATGAAAATCCCGGAATCAGGTGAACGTACCAGGAACAGTTGACCTTTGAAGAGCAGTGAGTCCATGGCGAGCCAAGAAAGAGGTACACCGATCGAGATTGTTTCCATGCTCTTGGTGACGACACTCAGCTCCTGAGCGGAGACCAGCACCGATGAAGGAAGACCCACGTACGAAATCACGATTGAGACCAGGAATCCGACAGCGGGACCGGCTAGCCCAAGGTCGAAGAGCTCCTTCTTGTTCAATACCGGGCTCTCCTGACGGATCACAGCTCCGAAGGTTCCGAAGGGAGGTGGTCCAGGTATGAAGTACGGCAGGCTTGCCTTGACCTTGTGCTTCCAGCTGCTGAGTATATGACCGAACTCGTGAAGTCCGACCACAGACATCACTGAAAGTGTATACAGGGAGACGCTCACTAGCATGAAGGTCTGTTCATTGTACTGCAAGCGCTCAAGGACCCTCAGCAGGTGAAGGTGTGCAGCAGAGGTCAGGTAGCCTGAGTAAGTAACGGAGATGATGGTTGCGAAGAAGAGAGCAAGGGGGAGCTTCTGAAGCCATTTTCGCTTTGACTCGGTTGTTTCTGGGCGGCGACTGTGAATGCGAAGGACTATTTGATCTTGTTCTCTTCGCAGGACTGGGATGAGGTTGGACGGCTCGAGTTTGTCTCGGATTCTTCGAATCCCGGTCTCAAAATCCTGGTTCTCTTCAAGTAGGAAGACAGGAATTCCAACATACAGGTAAGATTGCCTGACTCTGAGCTCTGACGCGACGAGGCGATCCAACTCAGAAAAATCCATGAAAGACTGGTCTGGATATGAGTCCGTGCACTACACCCCGACTGAATCCGTATCCGCGACGGCTCATCCCGTTTGGTAATGGTCACTAATTTACTTTTCTGACTCACTCGGTCTGAGCCCGTTTCTTAGCAGTGGCCTGCCTTTTCTGCTTGAGGTATACTATCGAGTAGACGGAGAAGAAGAGGAGAGCGTAGAAGAGACCGTAGAAGAGAGGCATATACGACTCGATATTCGCGACTTCATACATGCGATTCACCTAGTCCTAATGAGGCGGCGTCCAAAGTATTTCACGTTGAGCTAATTGGACCCGGTGTCTCTTGCGGCTGGGTAGACTGATCTGAAACGCAGGGTTTAGGTCTCTCCTCGTATTGGGAAGACTGTTCGCTGTTGTTGTTAGGTCACCAGTAGAGGTCTTTCAGGTCAGAGTATGTATAGGAGAAGTGTGTTTCCAAGGTCTGTTCGAGTCTCTTGTAGAGCATGTAGAGCCGGTCGTATTTCTTCTGATTCTCGGGATCAGGGGTCTCTTCACTTATGACGTGTAGGTCCAGTTTCTCCACGATCTCTTTCATGTCCTTGTGGATGCCTAATCCTAGGGACACTAGGGTTGCAAGGTTCAGTGTTGCTGTCTCCTCTTCGTTCAACAAGCAAACAGGGAGACCTATGACATCTGCCAAGATCCGCCTCCAAATCTTGCTCTTCGCGCCGCCCCCGAAGGTGAAGATCCGCTCAACCTTTATGTCTGGGTCCTGTTCTCTGACGGAGTCCCAAACCGTCCTGAGCTGAAAAGCCACGCCTTCTAGCAGGGCTCTTATCACGTGCGCTCTGCTGTGTCCGAGGCTTAGACCAAAGAGTACTCCCTTTGCATAAGGATTCACTTTTCCGAGGAACGACCTTTCACCCATCATGTGAGGCAAGAATAGGAGACCGCCGGCACCAGCCTCAACCTTTGATGCTTCATCGTCAAGTAGCTTGTAGGGGCTTACCCCTATCCTTCCCGCAATCTCGTCCTCAACATTGCCGAACTGCTCTTTGAACCATTTCATCAGAGCCCCTCCCTCAGCGCTTAAAGCACCCCCTAAGTAGTGCTGCATCCAAGCCCCGATAGTTTTCGGGGTATACGCGAGAAGGATTGGCGCGGTTCCCAGGTAGACTACCATGTTTCCTTCAAGGTTCAATGCCTGCATGACGGGTTCCAATGAACCGTCACCGCATCCTGCTATGACAGGAGTCCCCTCTTTGAGCCCCGTCTCCTGGGCTGCCTCAGCAGTAACCTTTCCCACGATCTCCTGAGATGGATGTATTCCCGGAAGTATTCTTTCAGGTATGCCAGTAATCTTCAGGATTTCTTTACTCCACGACATGTTCCTCATGTCGAACATCTGGGTGGCTCCGGCATCCCTGAGATCCGTCACGAAGTCACCCGTCAACTTTGTCCGGATAAAGTCCTTTGGAAGAAGAAACTTGTGGGCGGCCTCGAGAATCTCAGGTTTGTTCTCCTTCAGCCAGAGGAGCTTCGCAGCAGTATAGTAGGGAACTATGGGACCCATGATAGGGTCTTCCACTCCGCCTTTCCTTATCTTCTCGGCTTGAACTACAGATCTCAGGTCAGGCCAGACCAAGCACCTGTGGAGAGGGCGACACTCCTCATCCACCAAAGTCGGTCCGTGGCACTGTCCGCACGTGCCGATGCCGATGATCTCATCGTTTGAGATCTTGGCGTCATCGAGCGCCTTCTTGATGACACCTACAGTATCCTCCCACCACTCATCCGGATCTTGCTCGGCCCAAGTCGGCTTGGGACAATAAGTCTTCGTTTCAGCAGTTGCTTTGGAGATCGCTTTGAAGTTGGAGTCGTAGATCACGGCTTTGAGTGCGGAAGTCCCCAAATCTATCGCCAAATAGTAACTATTCCTCATCATCAATTCGCTCCAGCAGAATATTAGGAGAAGGCTGATAGTGTGCCTTCAAATCCTGAAAGAGATCATTTGATTTTTAGCTTTTTAGATGCAAACCAGATGTGAGTACCCTGGAATCCAATTTCTTGGATTCCCAAGGATACATCCAATTTTTCGAATATGCCTTGACTCTGGGGCGGTTGGCATGCAGCCCCTCATAATGCCTAAGGGAATAATGCTGGACCCTTTCTCAGAGGATTGGTCCAGCGATCATGTATACCCTGGAGAAATATGGCGGATACACAGGATCTGTAGACAACGTGCAAGGCATAGTACGGACGGCTGAAGACCGCAATGGGATCAGGCATTGCGAGCTAAGACCCTTTCGGAAACCCTGTTACCTCATTCTTTTAGCTGTGTAATGAAGTCCTTGATTGTGCCCGCGATCACCTTTGTAGCTCCGAGCAGCTCATCGATAAGGAGATATTCGTTGTAGGCGTGGGCGACTGAGAACTCGCCTGGCCCATAGCAGACTGTGGGAATACTTTTGAGTCTGAAGTATCGCCCATCAGTCCCACCCGTAACTAAAAGCGGGGTCACCTCTACGTCCATGACTTCTCTCACGTTCTTTTTCAGAACTGCATAGATCCTCAGGCTTGGAGCAGTGTAGCTTGGGTCGGATTCCAACAAGAGCTCACACTCAATATCCCCGAGCCCTTCTTCTCCGAGCAATTCCTCCAGACGCCCTTTGACTTTGGAAGAGGTTAGGCCCGCTGGAATCCGTAGATCGATCTCAGCACTGCACGATTCAGGAACGACGTTGATCTTCACTCCCCCACTGATCAAGCCAATGTTCGCTGTGCAATGGTCTACGGCCCCCGCGATATCTCTCAACTTCGCTCTGTCCATGAGACCTGTCTTCTTCCCAATTTCCATATGGAATTTCTGTGAAGCCTTGATTGTCTCTGAGAGTTCACTGGGCGTCTTGATCTTTTCTTTCTCCAGTCGCCTTGCGATCGGGAATGCCCTAACCAACCTCTCTATCGCGTTTTCCCCTAACATGGGAAGACTGCCATGTGCAGGTATTCCTTTTGATTTCAGCCGAAGCCAGCATATCCCCTTCTCCCCTACAAATGAACTGTTCGCCCCCGTCGGCTCGCCTATTATACATCCATCTCCATCGACCTTACCATTCTCCACGCACCACTCTGAGCCATAGTGTCCTCCCACCTCTTCGTCTGACACGATATTCAAGACCAATCTTCCCGGGGGGTCACCGAGGATCTCTAGGACTGCTGTCGACGCCATCATGATGCTAGCCAGACCTCCTTTCATGTCCGCGGCCCCACGTCCCAAGATTCTTCCTCCTCTCACTTCGCCGCAGAACGGAGGAAAATCCCAACGCTCAGCGTTTCCCGCTGAAACCACATCCATATGCCCATTGAGGATCAGTGCAGGACCCTCCATTCCTCCAATCTTTGCAACAAGGTTTACCTTTCCCTTATCAGGTTCGTAGGCTTCCACGAAGAACCCATAGTCCCCTAGCCAACCTGCAATGAAGGAGGCAATTTCTCTCATGTCGCCGGGAGGGTTCTCACTGGGGATCTTCACCATCTCTGAACACAGTCTGATCGTATCCTCCCTTTTCTCACTGAGGTACCGATGCAGTTCTTTCTTGAGTTCATCGACCAAATCTCTTCACGCACACCCTAGATCGTCTTACCGTTCCACATAGCCGGCACGGTCGCATGCGTGTATAGATAGAATAGGTTAGATTTAGTACCTTTCTGGCTCTAACGTCTGTCTAGGACACTACGAAGAAGCAGGTGAGAACATACAGCACTCTCCCGGATAGATCGCTTATTGCTGCCTTCTCTTCATGGTAAGCTTTGTTTACCCCGCAGAGCATTAGATGAACGTGACAAAGCCATGAGCAAGAGCAGGAATGTGCCGCCCGAACCCACAGAGATAAAGAAAGCTATGAAGGCTCTGATAGGAAGAATGCCAGGAGAAGCTGAGAAATGGCTATCGCTAGTGGCTTGGTATGGTAACAGGCTACCTCAATACCTTTGGACGAAACAGGGCTGGAAGAATGAACTCTCAAAGAAGGGATATAGATGGCAGGACTTCCTCAGACTACTATCAAACCACACCCAAGACATAATATGCTGGGCAAACGATCAGCTACCTTGGGATAAGCTTACGGAATCAATAGGGGCTAACCTAAACAGCTCAACAAGAACACCAAGCCCTAGCGCAGGACCAAGAAACACCAAGATTGACGAATACTGAAATGATTCCTCGTGAGTGCATTCGAAACCTTTTACCACAACAGAGCAACCGTTTGGATAATTGTCTTAAGAAAGTGTCACGAAACCGCTTCATCGAGGTGAAAAGATGATCTATGAATGGAGAGAGTACGAAGCAGCACTGGGAAAGATGGATGCTCTACACGAGCGATTCAAGAATGCCACTTTGAAGCTGTTTGAGAAACACGGGATAAAGGTGATCGGCTTCTGGGAAGCCGACATCGGGACAAGCGGCATACTCTACTACATGGTTGCCTACGACAATCTAGCCCATAGAGAGAAGGCTTGGAATGCCTTCATCGCAGATCCGGAGTGGATCAAGGCAAGAAAGGAATCGGAGAAAGAAGGGCGCCTCGTCAAGACTGTAAGAAACATGATCCTGAGACCTACCTCCTACTCACCGCTGAAGTGAAGAGAAGGAAACCTAATCAGCCCGCTCTGGCTCCCGAGCTTCCTCATGGATTTTCAGGGCAGCTCTTCGCAGTCTGGCTGCGCGGGGTTCCTCCTTGGCCGGTATTTCCTCCGCACCCTTCCTCAAACGAATGGGTCTTTCTAGGAATCCTTCCAAGGTGGCTCTTGGCAGCCCCACCTTAAGGCGTGCCTCTCCTAGCGTGACAGGTGCTTCTATCAATGATCTTAAGGTCGCTTTCTGCAGTCGGACTTCGCGGGGCTCTTCGGTCACCGGTATCCTCTCAAGCCGTTCTCTGAGACGAACCGGTTCCTCAGGGGCAAGCCTAACCTCCTCTCTGAAACTGATGGGCGCTTCAGGGACACCTTCAACTCCCGGTACCTCTCCCAAGTATCTGAAGGCGGCTCTCTGTAGCCTCGCTCGTCGGAGAGGCGAGGGCGGAACAGATGGCGGGACCGGTGGTGGAACCAATGGCGGAGGAGCGATGGGTGGAACAGTTGTCGGAATAGGCGTAGGTATGACTTCTGGCTCTGGTATTGAAGGCATCTCGATTGTGGGTTTCCAGTAGAAGTGGAACCAGACCGCCGCGCCGACTACCGAGATAATTGTTAGCGCGCTGCCCACCATGAACGCGGGGGAAGCAAGAAGCACAGCGAACGGGGATGGGGGAGGCGGCACCGGCCCCAGCAGACTGAAGGTGATTGGTCCGTAGGTGTCCCTCTCGCCCGCCGTGTCTTCGACGTATATGCGCATAGTGTAGTTGCCAACCGCGAGTACCGACGTGTCGATGGCAGTGGAGAACTCCTGACGGACGTACTCACGGAATGTTGAAACCATCGGGTAGACAAGTTCGCCCCCGTTTGACGGGCTGAGGCTGACCCAAGCCTTCATGCCGAAGTTCGCCGGATCTACCGCAGAGATCCTGACCTCAAACAGCGACCCAAGGTGGAAGAACAGGGACCGCAGCTCGCTGACAAACAGACCGCCTATCATCACCCAGGTGATATCAGGCGGAAGAATGCCGATGGGAATACTCGGTATGCCTCCGCCTACTGAGGCGGCGGCTCCGGGCACAGAGGGGGGTAGCAGTTCCCCGAAAGGTCCGAATTCGGAGAGATGATAGACTTGAGCCCAGACATAGTTGTTCTCTGTGTCCACCCCGGTTGTGTCCCTTGGGTCTTTCTCTGTGAGGTCCACCCAGGCGGTTCCGTTCCAATAACCTATGCGGAGGATGTTCTCTTGTATGTTTAGAGCGGAGATCTGGGCATCCGTATAGAATATCCTTATCTCGACCGGCCAAGAGACGCTTGCCTCGGGGATGTTAGTTTCGATCTGTACGACTCCGTTGATTGCCACCCAGTTGCTTGGTACACTACCCGGGTTGGTGGTGTCCACAACTGTTAGGTAGTAGCCGGGGTCCTCTTGGGTCACAGTTATTTTCACTAGGGTATCGCTTTCAGCCGTAGCGTCCAAGGTGAAGGTGTGCGGGCCATGCGTGAAGAGCTGAAAGACCTTCTGGTACTTTGCGGTAGCGCTCTTCGCTGAGTCCATGAGAATTGGATTGCTGGTCGTCACGTTGCCCGAGGCATCGTCTCGCCACTCATAGAAGCGGTACAACTTGCCATTCTTGGAAGCCTCCATGGAGGCTGTCACTGTCGCATAGCTTCCATTGTCCTTCCATCCTTCGCCTGTCGGGGCTGGCGCTAAGTTGCCTGGAGCGCTGTGAACATGAAGATACCACTGGTGCACATAGTCGATTGAAAGGGATAACGCCGAGGAGACCGTCCAGGATGTGATGCCTGAGAAGTAGTATCGTTCCTGATTCTCTAACCGCGCGCGCGTTTGGGCCCATGAAGCCCAGACCAGATCGAGGTCCAAGTCCTAATCGTACTACGGAAATATATATGTCTAATGTCCCCACTCAAGGTAAGCGGATTAAAGCCTTAATGTCTATATGCTCGACACCAATACACTTAGCCGGGGAGACATTTCGCCCTAGGAAAGTGAGAGCAATCCAAGCAATTCCCAAAAAGACCTCTATACCAAGGAGATCTGATTCCTGATCCATCTCAGAGCCAGAAGCGCGAGATCGGTCAAATCTTCTTAAGTTGAAGCGTGTACATCTGAACAATCTCTTCCACGGTTGTGGCATCTTCTGGGGATCTGTCTTCTCGGGGTTTTATGAGCCTTGGGAATCGGACTGCCAGACCGCTCCCTTCACGTATCACTCCGAAGGCGCATGTGTGAACTGGTGAAAGTGTGATCTCATCCCCGATAACCTCGAAGACCTTCGCTGGAACGAACCAGAAGTCGGCCTCCACCAGCGAGTTCACACGAGGATGCTTGTGAGGAATCAAGTACTCTTCGAACAGTCCGGGCAGGCGAGATAGAGCCTCATCCGTAAATCCTGAGCCCAGTTTTGTGACACTGAAGAACTCATCCTTCTCAGGATTGTAGGCAGCCATCAATAGGGCTCCATATGTGCCGGCTCTTCGACCTCTTCCCGCATAGGCGCCGATCGCCACCAAATCTACGGTGTCAGTCATTTCGGAACGGTAAGAACGCTTCCACTTTATCCATTTCCAGCCACGATGGCCGGCTTCGTAGACTGAGTCTGAAGCCACGGACTTGCAGATCAGTCCCTCGGTACCATCCTGTATAGCCTTGTTGAAGAAAGCTTCAATCTCTCTCGCGTCGCCACTGATCATGTCTTCGGCGATCCTTATTTTGTCTGTTTGGCGAATGGTTTCTTCGAGGATCCTCCTTCTCTCCAGGTAGGGGCGAAGGGTCAAGTCTTCTCCGTCTTTGTAGAGGATATCGAAGAGGCATAGGGCGACAGGTACTTCTCTTGCCATCTCTTCGATGTCGTACTTTCTGCCCCTCCGCTGAGAGATCACTTGGAACGGCATAAGTTCCCCAGTGTTCGGGTCGGTTGGCACAGCCTCGCCGTCCAGGATGGCCTCATTGGCAACCACAGTTTCCCTAAGTCTTCCCACGATGTCTGGGAACTGGTCGGTGATGTTTTCCTGTCGACGGGAGAACAGGATGACTTCTCGGGGCGAGATCTGTGATTGGATTCTCAGCCCATCGTACTTGTATTGAGCTACGCATTCGCCGCCCATCTTCTCGAGGATCTCTTCCAGGGTCTTGAGTCTCTCTGCCATCTGTGGTTTTATAGGCTTGCCGAAGCTTACTTTTACCTTCTTGACGGCTTCCATTCCTCCGGTGGCCAGGATTCCTGCGACGTAGCCGATGTCAGAGGTGAGATTGTATGCTCGTTCTATCTGTTCTCGTTCTTCTTTTCTGCCTGTGTATGCTACTGCGAGTGCGTCGAGGAGGGTCATATCGCCTACTCCGAGTCTGAGACGTCCGAGAACCATGCGAGTGATGTGTTTCGCTTCTGTTGGTGTCGCATCGCTGAGGAGGTTGGCGAGGAGCCTGATCTTCTCTTCTTGTGATCCTGCACCGGACGCTCGGGCGATCCTGTCGAGAGTAGTGTACACTCTTTCTAGGGTGAGGGACTCTTTGGCCAACGTGGTTTGGGGTTTCTCTTGGAGGAGGTGCTCAACGGTCTTCCCAAGGTCCCCGGTTTGTTTGTAGCTTGCCTCGATCTTTTCCTCGTCTTTCCCCGAGACGATCGACATGGATCTCATGGCGAGCTTAACGGCGACGCCAAGTTCGATCCCGAGGTAAGCCGGGTAAAGTTCTCCGGTAGTGAGATAGACTACTCTCTCTATTTCTTCATTTGGGGTTTTCTTCAGCAGGTCCACGAGAAGGTCTGTCATCTCAAGCCGCTTAGTTGTGGCCTCTATAGCTTCAAAGGTCTCCGTCAATATAGAGAATCGCATCGCCGTTCATCTTCCGATAGGAGCCTCAGTTTGAATTCTCGATTCTCTCTCTTAAAAGAGTAGAGAATTACCCTTGTTTCTCTGTCTCTTATACACATCTCCGAGCCCACGAGACAGGCAGAAATCTC
>CAZBVH010000024.1:0-19084 GCA_964495315.1 uncultured Candidatus Bathyarchaeia archaeon
AGCTCTGCCAGGAAGTGGCGGCGCAGCCGCCAAGCAAGCGATGAGAGCTCCTTCGCCTTTTCTTTCGCCAGTTCAAGGTCGTTGTTCGTGGTCACAACCATCGACATACCCACGTCTGCGATATCTGCGAAGGGGTAACCGGCTGCGACGGTGACATTGACAACCCGCTCGTCACTCTCAATCTCATGGGCCAGGTCGATCAACGCACTCATCGGGTAGTAGCTGGTCTTCTGCCGCTGTGTTGAGGGCATCATTGGCGGCTTTTCCATTGCCATCGTGGGTTTTATCTTGCCTTTCAGGACATCTGCCATGATTCTTGCGGCTTCGAGCCCCCTCTCGTAGTAATCGGTGTGTGGGTAGTAGTCGTAGCCGACAAGTACATCGGCCTTCTCAGTCATGAGCTTGGTTATGTTGGCGTGAAGATCCAACGTTGAGATTATGGGGACCCTTCTGCCGACCAGTTCTCTGATCGATTTGAGGATCTGACCCTCAGGGTCATCATAGCTCTCAACGACCATCGCTCCATGGAGGTCAAGAAGAACGCCGTCCACGTCTCCTGCAGATTTGATCCCGTCAAGTATTCTGCCCAACAGGTAGTCGAATGCTTCATCGGTTACCAGCCCTTGAGGAGCAGCCCCAGCCCATATGGTCGGTATGAGCTTGAAGCCTTCCTCTTCTGCGACCTTCATGAAGGCAGATCCTATCGTTCGCTTCCCGGCGAATGCATCAAACATCTCTTCACCGAGAAAGAAGGTATCGTCCTTGAATCTGTCGAGCCCAGTCTTGACGTTCGAGAAGGTATTGGTCTCATGGGAGATTGAACCTGTCACGACTCTCAAGCCGATCGCAACCCGCACCTTCAGTGTTCCCTGTTCTCCTAAGAATAGGTTTGCGGCGCCACATCCAGAATGGACATACGACATGTGAGCGTTCTCTTCCCTGTCAGGAGATCGAGCCAATGGGTGCAGGAAACGTCAAAGAAGACTGACAAGGAAGCGAGGGCGTTCCTATGAAACATCCAACTCGCCAAGGAATGCAAGTCTCAATCATTTACTTGACTAGTCAGGGATTACTCTTCGGTTCTTCAATGCCTTCACGAGGATGAACCCTAGGATTCCGCCCAATAATCCTCCGGCTGTATGTAGCCCCACGAAGAACAGTAGCCCGCCCACCGTGGCTAGGACTCGTGGACTCATGAAGAGGGAGCCAATGATCACACCTGCGATAGCCGCGGAGATCAGGGACAGAGCTATCTGGCTTACGAAGTCACGTGTTGAGTCACTGCCGAACATTGTATCGTAGCCGATAGCTCGTGAACCTATATCGAAGAAGATGCTGGCTGCAGTGAAGCCTAGGAATTGGAGGGCGCTGGGACGAATCAGGAGATTGATGATTGTGGCTATGATTCCGACCAGAGTGGTGTTTCCGAGTTTTCTTGTCCACCAAGTTGTGAAGATCAGGCAGGTGAAGCCTATGATGTCGCAGAGGAATGGAAGATGAGTCATCTCCCAGAATAGGGGGGAGATCGTGACATTGAGGATCGACCATATCGCCGCGCTCATCGCAATGGCGGCAATGTCTCGGCTTGTGAAGTAGACCAATAGGATCCCTCAGGTATTGCCGACATCAAGGCCAGATATCAGTATTACTGTTTCTTGTTTTAGTAATACGAGAGCCAGTATTAAAATCTTATTACCCTTTAATACTCACATTGAATGGGATCCAGATTGACAGAGAAAGGCGTTTCAAGGATCAGCGTGTCACTTCCTCCTGAACTGCTCCGAAAGTTCGACGAGGCCGCCAAGCGTATAGGCTACGAAGACCGGTCTAAGGCGATCCAGGCAGCAATGTGGGACCTGGTCACAGAGTCAAAGTGGGTATGCAAGGAGAGGGGAGTCGGAGTTGGAGCCATAGCAATGATATACGACCACACACTCGGAGGACTCGACAAGGGCATCACTGACATTCAACACGAGCACAGAGAAACAGTAATCTCCTCAATGCATGCACATCTCGATGAGGGAGACTGCCTTGAGATCATCGCAGTTAGAGGAAAAGCAGGCGATGTAAGGAAGCTCTCTGACGAACTCAAAGCAAAACAGGGAGTCAAACAACTCAGAGTCGCGATCGTAAACGTCTAGTCCCAACACAGTTAGGACAGGACGCCAGGCTTTGTAGAGAAGAGCTGAGGAAAAGGCTAAAGGGCATCTCTCTCCATCAAGGCAAGACCGTAGGGAATGCAATGGCTGAGACAATATTTGTGGTCGGACATAAGAGCCCGGATACCGATTCAATCTGTGCAGCGATAGCCTACGCGGAGCTAAAGAAGAAGACTGGAAGCGAACAAGCCAGGCCCATGAGAGCTGGCGAGATAAGCAAAGAGACGAACTTCGTCCTGAGATACTTCAATATCAGCCCGCCTGAGCTTCTAGGAGACGTTGCGGGCAAGAAACTCATATTGGTGGACCACAACGAGGTCGGGCAGGCAGTAGACGGCTTAGAGGAGGCCGAGCTTCTGGAGATAATCGATCACCATAGGTTGGGAGGAATGAAGACCGCTTACCCCATACGGTTCAACGCTCAACCTGTCGGAAGCACGTCTACGATAGTGGCCAAGGAGTTCTACGCCAACGAAGTTGAGATGAGCCGAAAGACCGCGGGTCTCCTACTCTCAGGGATCCTGTCCGACACTGTCATGTTCAAGTCACCCACTACCACAAGCGAGGACAAAGAGATGGCGGAAAAACTGGCTAGAAAGGCGGAGCTGGATCTTCAAGGCCTTGGCTCCGAGATTATGCGCGCCAAATGTGATATACAGGGAAGGAGTGTCGCTCAGATTGTGGGAGGAGACCTCAAAGAATACGACTTCAGCGGGAACAAGATAGGAATCGGTGCAGTCGAGATCGCTGACTTCAAAGACATTGAACCCATGATGGAACAGACCCTTAAAGAGATGGAGAGGACAAGAGCTGAGAAGCAGTGGACTACGATGATCCTGATGATAACGGATATAGTGAGAGGAGACAGCAAACTGCTCATTGTCGGGCAGAAGCTTGACGTGGTTGAAAGGGCCTTCCAGAAATCGGCGCATGACCAAGTCATCTACTTGGAGGGCGTGATGTCGAGAAAGCAGCAAGTGGTACCACCACTCGAGAAGACCTTTAGAGAACTGAGCAAGAAATAGTAGTATGCAGCGAAGCTTCCCTATGTCGCACCGCGAGCCACATGCCTGCTAGTCTAGAAGGGCATAGACAACCGTTTATCTAATTAGTTTCTTCGGCAGAATTGGTTGCGGAGAGGCTTATGAGTAAGAGCAAAGTTTACTGGTTTGGATCCAGAGGACCTATCAGCTACGTCAACAAAGGACAGACTTTACTCGAGGAAGCAAAACTAAACGAATGTTTCAAGAAGGGCGATAGAGTAGCCATAAAGATTCACTGTGGTGAATGGAACAACACAGGATACTTGAGACCCAGCATTGTTGCTGGCATTGTTGAGAAGGTGAAGGAGCACGGAGGCGACCCATTCGTCACCGATACAACAACAGTGTTCTACAGCGCAGTGGCAACCCGAACTACCGCTGAGGACGCCTACAGGACTGCGGCGAGGAACGGATTTACGGAAGCCACTCTCGGCTGTCCTTTCGTGATCGCTGATGGAGATGTCGGCGTCGACGATGTCAAGGTCGAGGTGAACGGAAACATCCTGAAATACACGTACGTCGCAGCCGCAATTGCCAACGCGGACGCACTGATTGTCTTAACACACTTCAAAGGGCATGGTCAAGGCGTATACGGAGGGGCAATAAAGAACGTAGGTATCGGCTGTGCCTCGAAAAGAGGAAAGATAGCCACCCGCCTGATGACCCATCCAGAACTGGGCGCAAGAGCCTACGGGTTCCACCCGGAGAAGTGCACAGGCAAGGAATGCCCACTCTACAGTAGATGCGTTGAGAACTGCCCCACGGGTGCGTTCCAAGTGCTGGACAACAGACCCTATGCCCACAAGGACAGCAAGAAATGCATAGGCTGCGGTGCATGCTGGTATCGTCTGGGATGCGGAGTGATCACGTACCCTCCAGGTATAGAGATCTACTCACCGGCAGCCATGGCCGAGTCGGCGATGGGTACCTTGAAGATTCTCGGAAAGGAGCGCGTGGGTTTCATCAACTACGCGATCGACATCTGCCCATGGTGCGATTGCGTGAGCCACACGGATACCTGGATGCTCCCGAACATAGGCGTATTCGCCTCAAAGGATATGGTCGCCGTAGACAAAGCTTGTCTGGATGAGGCGGACAAAGTCCCGGCAATACCTGGAAGCAGAGCCTTTGACGAAGGGCTCCTGGACAAGCCATGGCTAGCAGGCCACGAGCACTTCACCTACATATCCGCCGCACCACGTTACCCTGAGGTCTCCCAGTGGATACAGGTGAACGCCGGCGCAAAGATAGGCCTTGGCTCACCGGATTACGAGTTGATCGAAGCTACGCCGAGACCCAGAGATGAGTACGTGATGCCTGATCTGAGAGAGCATACCGCTGCTTTCAGGATGAGGAAGAAGATCAGGAATCAATCTCCGGAGCCTGATCCTGACAGCTACCAGAAGAGTATCCGGATTACTGTGGAGGAGCTGATCAAGAAACCCAGATGATCTTTGAGTATCAGCTACGTAAGCTCTGACTCGTAACTCCGGTAGAACGTCTCGATCTTGTCCAGAGACGCCTCAAGTTCCTTCAACTTCGCCTCGAGGACATCTGCGACGGGTTGAGACACCTCTTTTTCCACTGTCTCTTTCAGCAGGTTCTGGAGATCTATCAGTCTGTCATTGGCTTGTTGGCTGAGCTCTTTCCCTTTAGGAGTTCTCATCACGACCTTGTTCCTTGCCTTGGAAAGCCTATCTTGAATCTTCTCGACTCTCCCAGTTAATGTGTCTATGTCTTCCTTGGGGAATTCTGCTGAGGACAAGAGAGAGTGAAGTGTCTCAAGGACTCCAGAACATAGTTCTTCAGTGTTCTTTATGACCTCGCTCAAAGGATGAACCTTCCTACGGAGTATCCGTGAATGTTCTAAGTATTTTAAGCTCGTTTCTGATACGATTCTGGGATCGTCTCATCCTAGGAGTTCTTTAAAGACTTTCTTGAGCTTGCTTAAGTACAGGTCAAAGGGGGTCTTCTGGTAGTGGAGGATTCTCTGTGACTCCGATGTGTCGTACCAGTCAAACCATCCGTATTCTCTGGAGAAGTTGACCTCGACATCCACGCCCATCGCCTCAAGAATCCTGTTCACGTAGGTCTCCCCAGTCATCTGCCAAGTCTTACCGCCAGCGATGTTGAACACCTTATTACGGGCCTCAGCCTTCTCGAGAGCCGATACTATGGCTGACGCGACATCCTCTATGTAGACGAACTCAACCCTCTGGTCAGCTCTATACTGTAAGACCTCTGGGAACTCGAAAAGACCTGCAAAGACGATGCCTGAGATCCTAAGAATGGAGTAGAGAACACCAGAGCGGACTGTTGCCTCTTCCCCCCTGACCTTGCTCTCAGAATAGAAGTCCGAGTAGACAGGGAACCTATCGACTCTTACAGGAGGCGGATCATCGGATGTACAGCCATAGACCGAGACGGAGGACGCGTATACCATGTGTGCAGCAGCCGAGACTTCTCTTATAGCCCTCAGAACGTTCTCGGTCCCTCCCACATTGATCCCCATTGTCTTTTCTCGATCCTTTTCGCTTCTCGAAGGGAGAAGTGCTGCCAGATGCACAATGCTGTCCACCCCATCAACAGCATCCCTGACCTGAGAATACTCGGTGATGTCACCTCTTACACAGTCCACATTCGGAATGCCGTCAAACCGGCCGAAGTCCACCATCGGCAGATCCAGAATCCGAACTTCATTGTTCTCGCTCAGGATTCTCGTGACGGCCAAACCTAGCCTTCCTGCACCACCCGTTATCAGGACCATCATGACTTTGACCTACCTCAGCACTCCTATCAGACCGCAGACACGCAATGATCGGGGATGTGTCTTTAATCAACTGGTTGCGGTTTTGAGTTTTGCCTTGAGACCGAGACCTGAGGCTGTTGAAAACCGGCTCTACGCTTGTTGGCGGTGCAACCTAGGCAGGCTGCATCTACGATGGGATACTCGACTCGGAAAGAGACAAATCGGATAGGAACGCTTCCTTCGCACCTTTTTTGACCATTTCCTCTATGGCTTTCTCGGAGTCGTCTGGCTTCAAGTTAACCCCGCGAACCGCATCTTTCAGGAGCACAGCCTTGAACCCGAATCCAAGTGCGTCCAGCACCGTAGTCTTGACGCAGTAATCTGTCGCCAACCCTCCCACAAATGCGGTCTCTACATCTTTCTTCTTGAGGTCCTGTTGTAGATCCGTTCCCTGGAAGCCGGAGTATGCCTCTTGGTTGCGCTCCGTTGCCTTCGAGACAATCCTAGTGTTTCGAGGAAGCTTCAGGGCAGGATGGAACTCCGCCCCATCGGTTCCTTTCACACAGTGTGCCGGCCAAATTCCGCCCTGAGACTTGAAGGAGACGTGATCTGGAGGATGCAGGTCCCTAGTGGCGTAGACGGGTCCACCAACACGCTTGAACCTCTCTATGTATCTGTTCAGAATCGGAACGACCTCGGCTCCCTTGGGTACAGGCAAAGCGCCCCCAGGACAGAAGTCTTTCTGGACGTCAACAATGATCAACGCAGACCTCGCGTCAGTCTTCAACTCCATACCGATCCTCTCATGATCCAGATAGTTTCTATAGAGCTGTAGTGAAAAATCTTCGTCTTGAGGATCAGACGTCTTCCATAGTCGAGGCATAGGTCTGTTCCTTGATGCATTCATGACTGGAAGAAGATGAAAGGCAGCATCAGGAGCGACACAAGCAGCACCATTGATAGACCACGTTCCAGGTTCAGCGTGAAGTGAAGTCTCAAGGCGAGCCCCCTTAACTCCTCTTGCAGCCAACCGTCAGTCACTGAGAGGCAATATGCCGTGATCGATGGTATGAGTCTCAAGGCGAGAAAAATGTATGTGGGCATCGGCACTCTCGGATATCTCCAGTCTCCAAAAGGATTGATCGGGTTCAGCCCAAGCAAGATACACCAAGCGGGGTCAGTCAGAGCCTGACTGATCATGGTCAGACTGGCGTAACGTGCGAGAATACGGATTCGGAGTAGCTCAACTGCATCAGAGAGCTTGTTTCGACCCAACAGCACGACCGTGAAGATCAGAGGAAGGAGACCTTGAGCCAGAAATAGGTACAGTCGATGAGGAAGTAGTCGTGGAAGTGCGCCTATCGTCAGGCTGAAGTCCAAGGCTACCCAGACAAATAAGAGAGAGGCTGCGTAGAGGAGGTCGAGATATCTTGGCGATGTGCGACTTGACGTATGGTGTGGCCCCCGGGTCCTCGAGAAGATCTCTATTGGACCATCTTGCGCATCAAACTGCACTTTGGCAGGGGAAATACCGTGTCAAAGATGGGTGGGGTCTGGAGCAGATGGTCTGATCAGGATACCTGGCGGCCTATTCTTGGATCTTCCCGTCACGCATCTTGACAATTCTGTCAGCATGGTCGGCGACAACCCGATCGTGGGTGGTCAGGATTATCGTGACACCTCGCTCTCTTTTCAGCTCGGACAGGAGTCTGACGAGCTTCAGACCAGTGTCTGTGTCAATGTTTCCAGTCGGCTCGTCTGCCACGACTATCGAGGGATCGTTTATCAGGGCTCTGGCGATGGCTACTCTCTGCTGCTCTCCGCCACTCAGCTCAACAGGTTTGTTATTGATGCGTTCTTTCAATCCTCCTCTTTCAAGTAGGTCTAGGGCCTTCTTCCTCGCTTCGTCCTTTGGGAGACCGCTTGCGATCGTTGGCAGTTCAACGTTCTCCAGGGCTGTCAGCACAGGTATTAAGTTGTACATCTGGAACACGAGTCCGATCTTTCTGCGTCTCAGCTCGGTCAAGTCCTTCTCCTGAGCGTCGGTGATGTCTCTTCCCTCGAAGAATATCTGTCCGCTCGTCGGCCTTTCCAGTCCAGTGATGAGGTTCAGGAGGGTCGTCTTCCCTGACCCAGATGGCCCCATGATCGCTGTGAACTCACCTGGGGGAAAACCGAGGTTTATGTTGTCAAGTGCGGCTATTCTCATCCCCATAATGCTATAGTTCTTCTTCACGTCAACGGTTTCAATAATATACTTATACATGTCGCATGGCCTCCGATGGCTCAATCTTTCCTGCTTGATAGGCAACATATGATCCTGCAACCGTGCTGAGGATGACTGTGAATAAGACGCCCACCGCGATGTTCTCTGTTAGGGTAGGGGCAAGCTCAACTAGTCGGTCAACCGTGAAGGGATCGGTGGGGCGAATGAGGATGAGGAATAGCAGAAGGGACAACACCATGAAGAATGAGGCGTGACCCTCATATTCTAAAGGCCACAGAGTTGACAAGAGTGGACCGAGCACCATCAGGATTACCATTGCGATTGTGGAGTTCTTTAGGAATGGGTTTTGGAAGGTTATCTCGCCGAAGCTGTTGGCTATGATCTGAGTGTAGACCGTGTTGGGCAGGGATAACCCGTAGAATAGTTGGGCAGAGATGATCGCTAGCATTGCCGCTAACAGGCTTCCGAGGAGACCGGCTATTATGCCGATGATCGCCGACTCCGTCATAATCATCCTGGAGATGTAGGAAGGGTTGAAACCTAAGGCTTTCATCACTCCTAGCTCCCTGATTCTTTCAAGCACAGAGGAGAAGACTGTATTGAAGACTTGAAAGCCCCCGATCAGTACGGCGACGATCAGGATAAGCATGATATACCATTCTTCTCGGGCGGTTCCAGGACCCAACATCTTTTGAGCCAATGTGTTTTGGACTAGTAACTGGACGAGTAGCATGGCGGGTATGCTCACGCCGATGATCGTCAGGAACAGCCGCCCAAGCCGTCTTTGGAGGTTTCTGTAGGCTAGAACTGTCACATCGACCCTCCGCCGCCTGTTTATGAAGCGGATTATGTTCGCGAGGAGGAGGAAGAATATTGCAGGGATCATTGAGATGGTCAACGCATAGAAGGGCGTCATCTCTAGACCGTAGGGCGCAGCTTGCGTTCCTAGGGAGAGCTCGATTAGCTGGGGATTTACGTTTGACAGGACGAGATATACGGCACACGGCAGGACTTCCTCGTTGACGAGGAAGTAGGTGTTCCCAGACGAAGCGGGGGTCAGTTCCACTGACTTGCGGTTGATCCAAGAACTCCTATCGTTGATCATGAGGTTTACTGAGATCTCAGTCGTGAAGCTCGACAAGATAAGCCTAAAATTATGTTTGTTTCCGTCGTATACGCCTTTGAGCGTGTAGACCGCCTCAACATACACTTCTCTGGGAGACTCTGGGATCCTGACTTGAATCGTGGTCCAGTCCTCAGTCCCAAGAATCGCGTAGGCTGCTTGAGCGGTGTTTGAGACCTGTATGCTCGTAATCGTGACCCTGTCTTGAGGGTAGGGCACAGGGATCTCTACCAGGTCACCTATGCCGGTAGGATAGTAGGCTTTGGCATGTAGCCTCACCTGCACTGTAGCATGCCCATTGTTATCGACTTCGATGGTTATCCGGTTGTCTGGGTAGAGGTAGTTCGCGCTGTCTGAGGCGAAATAGTAGCTTGTCTTGTCTGAGGCGAAGGAGTAGTTCGGGCGCCCCACCTCACACATGGCTAAGCTTTGATTGCCAAGTGTTACCATAAGGAAGAGGAGAAGTACCGCCGAGAGGCATGCCCTGGATTTTGCCATCTTAATCACTCCTCATTGCTTCGATCGGGGGAAGTGTAGCCGCGAAATATGCAGGTATGAGGCTCGATGCCAGGCTTGTGGCAGTGGAGAGACCGATCGCTAGGACTCCCCAGCCGATGGTCATCTTCAATTCCATTCTGGGAAGCATTGATGAGAGGAGGAGGATGAACTGCCCGGTGGGGAGGACGATACCTGTGGACAGCACAGACAATAGGGAAGCGACTAGGAAGCCTACGATCCCTGCGAACAGGCCCAGGATCAAGGCCTCCATCATCAATGTACTTAGAACGAAGCTCGACTTGAAGCCGAGAGACTTGAGGAGACCAATCTCCCATCGCCTCTCATGGACCGAGGTATAGACGACTGATGCGATGAAGATTCCTGCCGCAACCTCAGAGATGACGATGTTCTGCAGGTTCGCCATAGTCACGAATTTTGTTGGGGCGACTCCGCTAAAGGCAGAACCAACCTGGTCTTGCCCGGTTGTATAGCGTTTCCTTAGCAGGGGTATGTAGATTTCAACATTCTCCAAAGACCATAACGCATTCAAGGTCTTCTCAACTTCTGCTTCAGCTTCCAGTTTGACGAAGATGGCTGTCACCCTGTTCCCGAAACCGAGCATCTCCTGAAGGCCAGTGTATGTTGTGATTACGTAATTGTCATATGGTGTGGTTGTCCAGTAGATGCCCACTACCTTCATCTGGATCTCTTTTCCGATCGAGAGGTTGAAACGCTCCTGCCATTGGTCTTCAGACCATGTCCAGAAGGACTGCCATACGCTTCTGAACCCGGATTCTCGCAGTTTCCCCGGACTGTCATGCGTGCAGATGTGCGTCTCGCCAGGGATTATCAAGGTGTCCCCCACAGAGAGGTTGTGGGACTTCGCGAAGTTGTATCCGATCATCACTTCATAGCCGGTGCCCTGAATCGACCGACCTTGAAGGAAGAGAGACCGATCACCCATGCGCTTTGGCTCGACATCCGGATCGACCCCTGCCATCATTATGTTTGAGGAGAAACGGTCAACAGCTCCGCCTTCATGTCTTACGATCCATTCTTTGCGAGATATCCCTTTACCTATGGCGGCTTCATCGAACTGAATCTGGACATCACCCACGTAGGGTTCAGCCCAGTCAACTCCAGGAGCTGAACGTACTCTGGCCAGTATGTCGCCGGGGACCAACGATGAGGGCCCACGGAAGGGATCCCCTAGGGGAATGTTGTACCACCAAGGGTGCTTCGAAGCTACCAATATGTCGGAGAAGTAAGGATAGCCGACGTCGACCCCGGCGAACAGGGCCCTCTCAGCTTCTCCAGAGGTCATCTCGAAACCGATCGATTGGGAGATGTTCACCGTGCACAGGAAGCCAGTAACAGCCGCGATAAGGCTAAGCGCGGTTAGAGTGGTCCTCCATCTCCGCCTGAACAAGTTCCTGTAGGAGAAGGAAGTCACGGTTCCGACGTATCGCCGAAACCCGCTGCCAAAAGGCTTCGATCTCCTAGCAACGACTGGAGTGAGAGAACGCTCAAGGGACTCAGCCTTCTCTTTGAGAACTCTATTCCTTTGGTATAATTGGTTGTACCGTTCAAGCAGTGCCTCGTTGAGCTTGAGTAGGTCGTCTAGGTCCTTCTTCTTGAGCCGGATAGTGCCCTTTTCGTCAAGCTCGCTGTCTCTCACTAGGCTTCGCCATCCCAGGCAAGTAGCTTTCAAAAGGTCTTTCGGCGCTCTTGAATGTTTCGCCCATTAAGGTTGGTCCCTCACGAGGAAAGCTTCATAGCCGATCCACTTCGCCATCCGGTTTTCTCTGATCTGGCTCAAGGGTCTTCAACTAGCGGTTCGACCAGCCCAAAGGCGGGGCTTTGAGGATCGAGATCAAATATCTGTTTCGTTCGTTTACGCTATGAAGCAGACCTACCTAACCCGCCAGGATGCGAAGTGAGCGCTCGCCCGAAACCCGAAATCTCGAAGAAAGGAAATGAGACAAGACATCTTCAAATAGTAGTCTAGTCTCTTGCCTGCGCCGGTTCACCACTCCAAGTATTTTCTGTGCCCAAATAGCTTCTCATCGAGTTCCCGATAACTCACATATAGTTCTTCGTATCTCTCGTGTATCTCTTTCCTTGGTTCTGCTCCACCAACGAGGGATACATCCAGTTGTTTTGCTGCCTCAGGGAAATCCTTGTAGAGACCGATACCAACGGAGATCAGGCAGGCCAGCTTAAGGGTGGTCGTCTCCTCCTCACTTAAGGTATAGACGGGTAAGCCGAATACGTTGGCAATGATCTCCCTCCATAGAGGGCTCTTGGCGCCTCCTCCAAAAACCAGGGCGTTCTCCACCTTTATGCCGGAATCGAACTCTTTAGCCGAGTCTAGGATCGCCCTGAGATGATATGTGATGCCTTCGAGTATGGCCCTATAGATTTGCTGTCTCGTGTGCCCAAGGCTCATGCCGAAGATTACTCCTTTAGACTCTGGGTTTGGAGGGGATCTCTCACCCATCATGTGAGGAAGGAATAACAGTCCTCCGGAGCCCGGTTCCACCTTAGAAGCCTCCTCATCAAGGAGCCTGTATACGTCAGCCCCTGCTTGTTCGGCTGCCTCTTCTTCGACGCGGCCGAACTCTTCCTTGAACCATTTTATCGCGGCTCCGCCTCCAGCACTCAGCCACCCCCCAAGAAAGGGCCACTCCAACCCCTCTTCGCGCGTGCTCCTGTACACGAGAACCGCCGGAGCGGTGCCTAGATAGACTAGAGTGCTGCTTACTGGGTTGAGGGCCTGTTGAACAACCCCGATCGCGTCATCTCCCGAACCCGCAATGACCGGTGTCCCCTCAAGAAGCCCCGCCTCCTCTGCAGCTTCTTTTGAGACTTTACCTACCACAGCCGTTGAGGAGTAGATATCTGGAAGCTTTTCGCATGGAACGCCAATAAAGTCTACCAGTTTCCTATTCCATGTGCCCTCCTTGCGGTCGAATAGCTGTGTTCCCTCCGCATCACTCACGTCAGTACAGAAAGTGTTCGAGAGTTTAGCCCTGATAAAGTCCTTGGGAAGGAGGATCTTGTATGCTTCATCTAGGACATCTGGATGGTTGTCCAACATCCAGAGAAGTTTGGCAGCTGTGTAGTAGGGATGGATGTCGAGTCCGGTGTCCCTTCTGATCACCTTGGCCTGAGGAATGGACCTCAAGTCTGGCCAGATCAAACATCGGTGTAAAGGTCTACATTCCTTATCAACCAAGTTTAGGCCGTGCATCTGTCCGCAACACCCTATGCCTGCAATCTGACTGGGTGAGACCCCTGCACGCTCAACAGCCTTCTTGATTGAGCTTACTGTGATCATCCACCACTGATCTTGGTCTTGCTCAGCCCAATTGGGTTTAGGGTAAATGGTCCTGGTCTCCTCAACCGCCTTTGAGGCGACATGGAAATCAGAAGTGTACAACATGACCTTCAGTGCCGAGGTACCAAGATCTATGGTTAGGAAATGTTTTTTCAACAATCATTATCCTTCAGTTGACTTACTATAATGATACATTTGTTGTATTTGGGATTTCGTTAATCTACGGTTTAGTAGCCTGAAGAGATTGCTGGAATACCTCGGGATACGCGATCTGAGCATGCTACAGATGGTTCCGAGACCAGTCGATAAAGGAATGCGCACGTTGAGAAAGGAAAGATGGTTGAGCTTGGGAGAAGAAACCCCCCTCAACCATCATAGACAGACTGAGGGATATGCTCGTCTCTCGTCGGTAAGGATTCTTGAAAAGTTGCTGAGATGACTGCGAACATCCTAGTTCTCATAAGTTGCCGTAGTAGTGTGGAGGCGTTACAGCCAGGTACAGTGCTAGAAAGAACAATATGATCGGCAGGACTGTTGATACCATATCTACAGTGCTCATTCTGATATCTTTGTGTGGAATCTTCGGATAGGCGCCGAAGGCTCTATTCGCTATGGACAAGGTCACCATATTGACTGTTATCATGAACTGACGAGATATCGGGGTCATCAGTGGCACCATACTCCTGACGAAATTGATGGGGTTTCGAGAGGATTCCCATCCTCGGAGTTTTTGCGAGTTCACTACATCGGACGACAATCTTGTAAAGACAGGGAAGAAACGGAAAGTCGCCATTATGACGAAGATTATGGATCCAGGTATTCGCATCTTAAGGAGTACTTGAACCACTTCTGGAACTGATGTCACGTAATACAGGATTAGTCCTACCATGAAGATTGCTTGGAATCTAAGTAGTCTGCCTGCAAACCACCAGAGGCTTCCGTAAGTGTATATGGCATACCCTACGGTTGGGATGTATCCCAGGTCCAGCACCTTCGTCGTGGCGTAATCCATTGGCAACACCTTATAGCTGTACCCGAGGAAAGGCAAAGTATAGAAGGGGAGAGTCCAGTTTCCGCCGATTGACCAAAGTAGAGGAATCAAAATCCACTTTCGAGGAACCTTAGCTACATACCATAGGATCGTCGCTGCTACTAGTGCAACCAGATTGTACCTAGGGTCCATCCATATTTGGACAATCCCACCAAGGCAGACCAAGATCGATATCTTGGGGAACACATGCATGCGATGGAGAGGTGTGTCTCTCCACTCGTATTCAAACTTCGCTTTTGCCGACAACTATCCTTCACCTCCCTCTCGGAAAAGCCAGTACGTCTTTCGTTTCTTCGGGCAAGAGCACATCTCGCGGGAATCCGTACTCCGGCAATGCTTGAAATAGCCTAGCGGTTTGAGGAGGATAGAGATACGCCTCCTTCAATTTATCAGGAGTACTGAAGACCTCCCTAGTTGAGCCGTCCATGAGTATGTTTCCGTCTTTCAACACTATGATGCGATTCGCGAACCCGGCCACCAGCTCCATATTGTGCGTAATAATGATGCCCGTCAAACCTTTTGTTTCGTTCAGCATTCTCAGCACTTCCATAACTCTCATTCCGCCGTCGTAGTCCAGCCCATTTGTCGGCTCATCAAGTATGAGGATTCCGGGCCCCATCGCTATCAGGCAAGCTATTGTAGTGTATCTCTTTAGGTCCAAGGACGCCTGAATAATCGCTACGTCCCTCTTGTCTTCGATTCCAAAAAGCTTCAGCGCCTCAATGGCTCTGCGTTCAACCTCGCCAGCTGGCAGGCGCAATAGCTTGAGCCCGTATGTCACCTCATCCCAGATCGTTTCCTGGCAGAGTTGGGCGTCGGGGTTCTGGAACGCATAGTTGATGACCTTAATAACATCTTTTTTCAGGGAGGTCTTTTTGTTGGCCACGTCTACCCCAGATACGACCACCTTTGCGTCGGGGTTCGTTGGTTTCAATAATCCCACTAGGTGGTAGGCCAGCGTTGTCTTTCCGGATCCATTTTGCCCTATGAGGGCAACTTTTTCTCCAGAGTATATATCGAGGTCCACCCCTTTCAAGGCGTGTACATCTGGCGGGTAAACATGGTGTAAGTTCCTAACGACTATGATGGGTTCCTGCTTCCCCTCCCGGATCTTCTCTCTTCCTGCTCTTGGTCGCGGTTTCATCTTCCTTGCATCGAGTAGCTTCTTCATTGACTGGACGGCTTCCTCTGTAGTGATTGGCACTTGACTTTTGGGTACGTCAAAATCGGAGAAGATCGTCGTGACCGGTGGTGGCCTTATGCCTATCTTTTCCATCAATTCGCTGTTTGAGAATACGCTCCTCGGAGTATCCACCACCAATATTCTACCATCGTATAGTACCGCAATTCTGTCAACCAATCGAGCGAAGTACTCTATGTCGTTTCCAGACTCAGTTATTATTATTGTGGTGTTAAGTCGCTCATTGAGGTCCCTCATAACGGTTAGGACTCTTTCCTTCCCTATGGGGTCAAGCATAGTTACTGGCTCATCGAACACCATTATCGGCGTCATCATGGCCAACACGCCTGCTATGGCGACGGACTGCATCTCCCCTCCGGAGAGGTCTCCTGTGCTCCTCTTCTCAAAACCCCCTAGCCTGCAAGCATTAATTGCGAAATCCACCCTTTTCTGTATCTCCTCTCTCGGCACATTGAGGTTTGAGGGACCAAAGGCGATGTCATCTTCCACCAGTACTTCTACTACGGCATACTCTGGGTTTGAAAAGACGGCGCCAAGATGTTGTGTTAGTGTCTCGATTCCCGTGTCTGCTGTGTCAAGGCCGTCTACGATTATCTTGCCTTTCACTGCGGCAGGCTGCTCTTTGGGTATCAAGCCGTTCAGACAAAGGGTTAACGTGGTCTTACCCGATCCGGTGGGACCCAGTATGCCGAATCTTTCTCCTTTCTCGACTTTGAAGCTCACGTCCCGCAGCACGGGCTCTCCTACCAGCTTCGCTCGGCGAAGATAAGTTAGGGTTAGGTTCTTGACCTCGACAGACATTCTATCTCCCCTCATACAGAATTCAAGAAAAAGGAAGGGTGGTAGTAGTGTTTCAAATCTTGTATCTCTGCAGCGCTGAGGCAACAAGATAAGCCAGGACGATGTTGGGTAGCCATGCGATGGGACACCAGTAATAGTTGGCAAAAGCACGGGCGGCCAGTATGGCCTCTTTGGGTCCTGCCCATAGACAGCTCCAAACTGTGCCCCAAGTAAGTCCAGGGATGAACCAGCCCACGTGAAGTCGATCGACGAAGAAGACATATGCTATTAGCCCTATCGTCAATCGCCAGCTTGTAACTTTGGGGTAGATGAATTGGCGGTAGAAGTGACCGGCAGCAAAGTAGATCGCTCCGTCAATGAAGCAATTTGTCAGGAGCAGCAACGGATTCAGCGTCCCCTCGAAGATTGGGCCTCGAATAAACAGGTATCCCAGGCCTACGCCTACGCCTCCCTCTATTGGCCCGTAGAGCACTGTAAGGAATGTGGCTACAAATTGTGGTAGGTCAAATGTCGTCGCCGGCACAATTCCGCTTATGCCGAACATCGCTATCCCAAGAGCACAAACAACTATCCTTCTTCTGGTCCATAAGGGGTATCTCTTCCCCGCCTCATAGGGGATACCCATATCTTCCGCAAGCCACTTCTGTTCCATGCCGTAACGGTATGTACTCCATACCCAAATTGGGACCGTAGCTATAATAGCAAAGGCAAACCCTAAGAGCACCCTTTCTGGCGAATCAGGTACGCCCCACTTTACTGAGGGTGGATATGTTACGACCCAGAACACAGTTCCGCCTAAGATTCCTAGAGCAACCCACGCTCGCAGTATCCACAGGATACGCTTCTGCCGCGTTCTCATCTCAGGTGTCAAGGTTCCTATAGACATTCAAATCCCTCCCAGTATCCTCCATCACATAAAGTACAAAAATGCCACCAAGACAAGACCGTTGATTATTGCCAGCACTAGTGGTATGAATATATCCCAGCCCTCGACTTCTCCTTCTTTTTCTGAGGTCATCTCACATCACCCCTACCGCCCGCTCAGATAGAAGATCGCTGCGATGATGAAGCCACCTGCTATTGCCGCTGCCTGTATTTAGAAGTTTCTTCATTTTTTCTTCTATTTTGAAGCCCTCCTCCAACTGGAGAGTGGTTGGTCTTCATTATTAAAGAGTTTCCGTAGTAGGACACGCAGTCATGGTGGAACTATTAAACAAGAGAAGCTTAAGAGATGAAGTGAGGAGAACTCAGGAAGTACTACTTGGTGCAGGATGAAACTAGGCAAACAGCATCCAAACAACGCATAGGTACGCCCACATTCTTGCTCTGAAGCCTTTCCCAGTAATGCACCGAATCAAAGTTTAGAACTGCTGGGAATCGACACCGAACGCGTTCAGATATGATGTGTAGAATAAGAAAGTGATATGTTTGAACCCAGAAACTAACTAGGAGATGCGTGAGATTTGACCATCCGGGAAAGACCTGAGTATGTGAAAGATATTTCGCAGCGACGGAAAGACACCGATCGTCGCGATGGATTATGGCTCAGGGAGACCAATGAGCGGAATAGGGAAGGCTTCGAAGGAACTAGAGTAGACAAGAAGATCGGCGCCCATATTGAGCATATGTGCTGAGGGAGTCTCTCTGGTCCCTCTCTCAGTTCTCTTTTTTCGCATATGGACACGATCCGTCGGAATCCTAGATAGATCGCATAAGTCGCCTGTCCGTCTGCAAGTGGCTCGGCTCAGAGCAAGGTTAATCATCGAAAATCTTAGGCAAGAATATGGAAGGCAGGGATGTACGCTGTTTGTTTCAGCTGGAAGAGGGGTCCATTACTTGAGAAACGTGCAACGCAGCGGGGTATGGATGGAAGATTCATGAAAGATGTATGCCTTGGGTCTTCCGCGCTTGTCGAAGATCATGACGTTGCATCCGGAAGTTCTCAGATCTATACCTAACAAATAATTCATTTGAGTACACCTTCAGACCACTGGGTCGGCTGCATTTCTCACCGATGAGCACGCAGAGGAGATTGACGAAAACACTGACGTCACGACTCTTGTGTTTTTTGGTTTTCGCGCAGAATTTAAGGCCATGGGGCATGGAGACGTAGATAACTAGTTCACTCTACTTTCTGCAATGAAAGATCTTGTTCGAGGGAGATTTCCGGAATACTTGGCTTGAGAAGGAGGGTTCTAGCCTTTCCACTTCACTGTTTGGAGTATGGAATTCTTCTTTCGAGCGCCGAGAGGGGGCTCTTCACACATTGGCCTCTACAAGGTCTTCACATTGGACTCTACAAAGTCTTGAAACAAGCCGGGAGGAATGGTGCGGGAGGTGGGATTCGAACCCACGAAGGCCTTCGCCACAGGAGATCTGACAGCCAAGGGAGTTGTTTCCCGAGGATGCCCTCAGTCCTGCCCCTTAGACCTGACTTCCACCCAGCTGTAGAGCTCTGCTGGGTCTTGGGAACCCCCGCTGACAGAATAGCGAGAGCAACTCTACAACTTTAAGGATTTCTCTTTCGTTATGCTCGAGTTTCCTCAATGCACAAGAGATTTGTTGTTCCCTATGCACAGCAGAATCAGAGCCTACTTCGTCTGTGTCTGGTGGAAAGGTCTGTCAGATCGGGATGAGCATATTGGATTGCACTTTGAGAGAATTTCAGAACATTATGATAAGACAAGAAGGCTGCCGGAGCAAGCCCAATCGAGGTTGATCGAGCGTGTGTCCATGAAGCCTTTCTCAACCTTTTCGCTCTACTCGGACCAAGAGTTCAAAGAATGCCTGAAAAACTTTGAGAAGAACCTCTACGAGAGATTTGGCTCAGGGGAAGTCATCTACGAAACACAATATCCTGTCTCTTATACACATCTGACGCTGCCGACGAAG
>CAZBVH010000025.1:0-18154 GCA_964495315.1 uncultured Candidatus Bathyarchaeia archaeon
GCGGATTATCTTTTTGGTAGTTGTGGTCAAGGCGGGTGGGGTGGGCGAGGGGTTACCAGGTTCCGAAGAGGTTGGCGAGTCTGAATTTGTAGGCGAGCAGCCATGGGACGACGATGTCGATGATTCCTTGGAGGACGTTCAGGCTGGCTACGAAGATGATGAAGTTGAGTAGGGAGCCGCCGAACATGGTGGTGAGGACGAGGTGTGAGGGTATTCCGAAGAAGAAGGGTATTGCCCAGTAGTAGTTGAGTAGGCTTGTGATGATGATTCGGGCTAGGTTTGCGAGGACTGCTGAGAGGAGGAGGGCTTTGAGGCTGCCGTATGCTTTGGAGGTTCTTTCAGGTAGGATGGGGAGGTAGCTGAGGGCTGCGGGGATGAGGAACATTGGTGTGGTTGCGATGAACTTCATCAATGCACCGATGAGCCCGGTGGGGCTGTAGACGAGTATGAAGAGGGTGGTTATGAGTGAGACGTAGGCGGCTTCTGCTGGTCCGTAGAGGAAGAAGGAGAGGACCCAGGTTGTTCCGACGAAGTCTATTTTCATTCCCCAGAAGACGCGGAATGCGGGCATGAGTTCGAATGCGATTGAGAGTGCGGACATGACTGCGACGCTGACGAGGAAGTAGGCTCTTGACTGTCTAGGCATTTCTCAGTCACGCAGAAGGTTAGGATAGTGTCTTGAGATTTTAAGGTATCGTGGGAAAGGAGTTTGCATCGTTTGTCGCGTGACCTCGCCGTGATTGTGACTGGTGTGGCGGTATCCCAAGGCTTTAAATTGTCAGCCTATACTAGCTAGGGAAAACGCGGGTGTGGGCAGATAGAGTGGTCTCTGCTGTAGGGGTGTGAAGAGAGTTGGAGAAGCCATCGGGAAGAAAGAGGACGACGTTCATCACTCTTACGGCCACGATGGGGGCCCTTGTCATAGTTTTTGATTATAGTTTGAAGTTTTCTGGGCTTAAGATTCCTTTTCCGGTTCTTCCGATGTTGAAGTTTGATTTCTCGGGGATACCGATTGTCTTGGCGTTGCTTCTCTGCGGATTGACTTCGGGGGGTGCGACCTGCGTTGTTGCCTTCTTGGGAATCCTGGCGCGGAGTGGTGATGTTATTGGGGCCTCGATGAAGGCCGTGGCGGAGTTTTCGACTATACTGGGTATGGCGCCCTTTTACACTCGGGGGCGGGGGAGAAGTGGTAGGATTCTGGGGACGGCGGCGGGTATCGTGCTGCGTGCTTTGGTGATGACTTTGATGAATTTGGCTATTCTGCCGGCGTTCTATCATTTTCGTTCGGAAGTGGTGGCCGCGTTGCTTCTTCCTATTGCCGGCTTTAATGCGGTTCAGGGAGCGATCAGCATCTTCGGGGGATGGGTACTGTATCAGGCTATAGTATGGAGGATTCCTTCGCTGGCTGACTTTAGGGAGAAGTGAGCTTGAAGAGTCAGCCCATAATGATTTTATATTAGGCGCTGGGGATACTGAGGATTCTGGTTGGAGTGAGGGAGTATGATGGAGCCTAGCAAGAGACCTCTCAATGTTTTGGCGCGGAATCTGAACAATCCTATTCAAGTGAAGCTCAAGAATAATGTGGAGTATAGGGGGACGATGACGCAGTGCGACAGTTATATGAATCTGATTCTTGAGCAGGCTGTCGAGTATGAGGATAATACGCCGATGGCGAATTACGGGAATATCCTGATCAGGGGGAACAATATTCTTTACATCTCGGTGACTCCGATTCAGTGATAGAGGACTGCGAGGACTTGGCGGTTTAGATTACTGGTTCGAGTCTCGAAATCGAGGTAGCCCGACATGGTCAAGAATATTCGGGTGCAGAGGCTAGATCAGAGAGCTATCGAGGATCTCGATATTGAGATTGCTGAGCGGAAGGGCATCGGGCACCCGGACTATATTGCGGATGCCTCCTCGGAGGCTGTGAGCAGGGCGCTCTCGAAGTATTATAAGGATCAGTTTGGAGTGGTGCTCCATCATAATGTAGATAAGGGATTGGTGGTTGGGGGAGAGGCTTCTCCGAGGTTTGGAGGCGGGGAGGTAACTCAGCCGATCTATATTGTCGTGGCCGGACGGGCGACCACCGAGGTATTGAAGGATGCTGATCTGGTCCCCATTCCTGTGGGCAGCCTAGCGGTCGGTGCGATCAAGGGCTTCCTCAAGGAGAACCTAAGGTTTCTTGACGCGGAGAGACACGTGATTGTCGATTACAAGATAAAGCGCGGCTCAAGGGATTTGGTCAGGAACTTTGAGTTGAGCCGGAATACGCCCCTGGCGAATGATACGTCCTTTGGTGTTGGATTTGCTCCGTTGAGTGAGACTGAGCGGTTGACGCTGGAGACTGAGCTCTTCCTGAACTCGCCGAGGTTGAAGAGGGAGCTTCCTGAGGTCGGCGAGGATGTGAAGGTGATGGGGCTGAGGAGGGATAATGAGATCTATCTTACGATTGCCGCGGCGATGGTGAGCAGCCTTACACCGGACCTGGACCACTACCTGAACGTGAAGGATGAAGTGGTCAACAGGATATCGGATCTCGCGACGCGCATCACGAGTCGGCAGGTCCATGTGAAGGTGAATGCCGCGGACAATCCAGATAGGGGAGTCATATACTTGACGGTGACGGGGACCTCGGCAGAGCAGGGAGATGACGGGAATACGGGTCGAGGAAACCGGGCGAACGGGCTGATAACGCCTTCAAGGCCGATGTCGCTTGAGGCGACGGCAGGGAAGAACCCGGTGAGCCATGTCGGGAAGATCTATAATGTTCTGGCAGGCCGGATTGCGGACCGAGTGAACCGTGAGGCGCGGGGCGTCAGGGAGGTCTACGTCAAGATTCTGAGCCAGATAGGTCAGCCGCTGGATGAGCCGGCGATGACCGATATAGAGCTGTTGCTGGACCCGGCCGTCTCTGTGGCGGGTGTTGAGAGGGAGGTTGAGTCGATCGCGGAGGAGGAGATCTCGAAGGCTGCCCAGATTACGGATCTTGTCCTGGGCGGGAAAGTTAGACTCTTCTAGCCTCGTATCCTTCTTTCTTCGCGGTACCTTGCTATCTCGGACTCGATCTCCTCTTGGGCCAGGAGTCTCTCTGACTCTCTTTGCTTCTTGATCTTCTCTTGCAGCTCGGCCGAGGAGACATATGGATATCCTTCAACCCAGCTGATTGATAGTTCTTCTTGGGGGATTACTGGGATATCGAGTGATCTGAGGGTAGCCCTGGCTTCATGCTCCATCTCGGACCCGGCGACGACCACGGAGACGCCCAGTTCGGCGAGCTGCCGAGACGTCAGGGGACCCCCACCAGATGCGTCTTGAAGGAGCACTCGGTCTCCCGAGACTATCCTGTAGAGTTCGCAGGCCTTCTCGATTCCGGCAGCCGAGAATCTCTCGGCTGGTTTTAGGAGGACGGTCTCGCCTTGAACCTCTCGTGCCCTAGCGTCTCTTAAGGAGCTAAGGCGCTCCCGGTAGCTCTGTACTTCTTCTTGTAAGGATTGGACAGTTCTCCTGAGGGAGGCTATCTCGCTGCGGAGGAGGCGGTATCTTCGTTCCCGTCTTGTCTCGGCGTCTTCTTTGAGCCTTAGGTGTTCGATCTCCTTCGTGAGTTGCCCTACCCTGAGCTTGGTCGCGGAGAGGGTTTCTGTGAGTTCATAGTTTTTCTGTCTTAGGCGGGAGATCAGGGTCTTCTGCCGGCTGACCCTTTCTTTCAGCTCGTTGAGTATGGGCTCCTTCGTGGGCGTCTTAGCCGGCTGTTCGCGGGCATGGACGGTTCGGGTTTCAGGGCCCTCTCTTGGGGGAAGGAATCGGTTTATGGAGCTTTGGATTGGGTTGCCGCGGACGACTAGGGCTTTCACCTCGTCCAGGGGGACCTTGACACCGAGGTTCTCGACTCTCGCCTCGACCTGTCTGAGCTTGTTCTCGAAGTGATGGTAGGCTTTCAACGCCGCGGCGAGGGCGTCTTTTTCATGGGTATCTTTCAGGTTGAGACCTGTCTTTTCTGCGAATGTTCTTGTGAGTTCTCCCTTCTTTTCGGCAGTCAAGGGCTGATCGGGCACGTATAGGGTCGCGTTTAGCGTGGAGGCGACCTTCTTCACGTATTCGGATGGATGGCTGACGTCGGATGCTACGGCGACGGGCTCTCCTAGAGATAGTGCCAGGTTTACGGTCTCGGAGCGTAGAAGTTCTCTCTGGCTCTTCAGGAAGAGAAGATTCCCGTTGAGATCTATCGCCGCGATGCCGCAGGTGGTACCCGGATCTATTCCCAGTATGAGTTTCTTGCGGCCCGGCATCCCTATCCCATTTCTATTGCGTCAAGGTGAATGAGACCCTTTCCATTGAAGATGAATTGTATCCGTGTTGGCGCGCTGGCTTTCAGCGGGTTTGATCACCCGATTGGGGAATGAAGGGGAGTTAGGGTCTTCGGATCCTGCCCCTTTCCAGCCCTGAATCGGGTGTCTAACGGACAATTCGAAGACTATTCTGCGCGCTGAAAAACGTTTCTCCCGTAGGTTGGAAGTCAGGTTTGCGGGAGATGCGGTTGTTCGCCTAGAAAGTTGAGTTCATGTTTGGGATCGACTTTTACGGAGAACTTGTGGTAGAAGAAGCTGCAAATCGTCTTTACGTCGCGCTCGATTAAGGTGCGGGCGTCAGGATGCTCGTGCGTCACATACTGCGGCCAGTCTATGATGATGAAAGAGCCGTCTTCTTTGATTAGTACGTTGTACTCGCTCAGGTCTGCGTGGATTATTCCTAGTCTTGTGTAGATCTCCTTGACCGCCTGAAGTATCTGCTGCATCAGTTGTTCAGGTTCGTCGATGACCCGGCAGTGTAGGAGCTGTTCTCCTGCGAAATAGCTCATGACTACCGCGTGGCGGTTTTGTGCTATGGGTTTAGGTACTAATGGCACCTTGGGAAAGACGAATTGTAGGGCCTCGTATTCGCGTTCCGCGGCAAGCCGGGACTGGTAGAGCCAGGAGGTATGCCTCCTGTCGGCCACGTAGCCCCGGGCCCGGCGCGTCTGCCGGAAGCTGATCCGGCCGAGTCGATGGAGTTTGACTACAAGGGCTTCCTGAGATGGAGAGAGGGCGGAGTAGACATCCGATTCTTTTCCAACTCCTAGGGATGGACCGAGTGCCTCAAGGACGCCCCCCTTTACGAAGGCGTTCAACGCGAGACAGTCGTATCCTAGGTAGGTAAGGGCGAATCCCTCGACGTGTATTCTCCTCCGCAGGATCAATTTGAACCGGTGGAGACGGCTGATACGGAAAAGCAGCTCGTCTCTGTCCATTCCTAGGAAGTGTGAGATCGCCTCCGATGGTACGTACTCGTATCTTGACATGTTGAGCTCGATCGCGGATAGGACGCGGAAGTCTTGGGGCTCTAGTTCCTTGAAGACCTCAATCGAGACTTTGACAGACATATGATTCTAAGAGTCTTCCTCGGGCTCTTAAGCTTCAAATCTTTTGGTGATGATCCTCAAATATGAGAGCAAGGGGATATGGACTCTAGGGAGATGTAGTGGATTGGTGCTGCCTCCAGGAAAGGTTCCGATCAAAGTTCTTCGAAGCTTTGTCTATAAGAACCTCGGCTCTATGAGGGATGACGTTATCGTTGGGCCGGGTATAGGTCAGGATACGGCTGTCCTCAAGGCAGGATCGGAGTTGCTGATAGTATCTTCTGACCCGATCTCTGGCGCCGTGGAGCAGATCGGCTGGCTGGCAGTCCACATCTGCTCAAACGATGTATCCACCTCAGGAGCGCGACCCCGATGGTTCGTCTCTACAATACTGCTGCCGGAGAGGGCAAAGGAGGAGAGTATCGGGACAATCTGTGCCCAGATAGACGCTGCTGCTCGCGAGATCGGAGTTGCAGTGGTCGGAGGGCACACCGAGGCTACCCCGGGACTGAGTCACCCGCTGGTGGTCGGAACGATGATTGGGGTGGCTGAGAACGGGAAGTACGTGACCACTAAGGATGCGCGTGTCAACGATGAGATCATAATGACTAAGGGTGCGGGGATTGAGGGCACGGCTATACTGGCTTCAGATAGGAAGGAGGTTGTGGGGAGGTTCTGCAGCGCTGAGGTGGTGAGGCGGGCTCAGGCGTATCTTCGAGAGATCGGTGTACATAAAGAGGCGATGATGGCTTTCAGCACAGGTAAGGTTACCTCGATGCATGATCCCACAGAGGGAGGGATCGCAGGAGGACTTCACGAGATGTCCGATGCCTCAGGGAAAGGCTTCATCGTGTTCAAGGACAGGATTATGATCCGTAAGGAGACGGAGGAGATCTGCAGGCTATTCAAGGTCGATCCGCTCGAGCTGATCGGCTCGGGATCGCTGCTCATAACTTGTAGTGAGGGGAGCTCACAGGAGATCCTCGATAGGCTCCAAGAAGAGGAGATAGCTGCGTCGCTTATCGGAAAGGTGACCGCGAACCCGAGGCAGAGGCAGATAATCCTTGAGGACGGAAGGAGAGAGCCTCTCCCTATGCCGGTATCTGATCGACTGTGGGAGGCTTTGGAGAGGAGGTTCCAGTGAACTAGGTTTCTAGGAAGATGGGAAGCCTCCTCTTGATGACGTGTGAAACCGGAATTCCTACAAGGACGCCGGCGAGGAACTGGACTAGGTTCAGGGGGACCTCGGTCAATGCGGCTCCAAGGCCGTAGAGGAAGTACTCGGTGACGAAGTAGCCGAGTACCATCTCGACCCCGCCTACGATGGAGCCGAATATGGGTCCGAATCTCTCCATTCTTCTGGAGATGGCTCCGGCCAATGCCCCTTCGATGCCTTTTATGATTAGGGTGTACGGTGCGAAGTAGGCGTATCCGCCTAGGACGTCTGCAAGCGCGGAGCCGACCCCTCCTGCGAAAGCTCCGACAAGGGGACCGAAGGTCAGGGCGCTTACGAAGATCATCGAGTCCCCCACGTTGAAGTAACCCTGAGTCGCCGGGATAGGCAGTCGGATGAGCATCGTAGCAACGCAGACTGTGGCCGCCATTATTGCGGATACCGAGACCTGAGTGGTTAGACTCGCTCTAGTTCGACCGCTGAGCTGCACCAATCCCGCTCGCTTCCGTCAGAAGATGGATTGATATTGAGTATATATCTCTTCGTGGTGGCTCGTCGACAAGCTGTGAGGACGGCAGGTGCAGAGCGGAGCCTCCTATGCGAGGAGGACTGCCACTATGCCGGTGAGGAATATCCCGTCGAACGTTCCTGCTCCACCTATGCTTACGACGCCCGCGCCTATTTCGGATATTCTTCTGAGGTTGAGCAGGTCGGCGCCGATCAATGTGGCGAGAGTGCCGCTCACATAGGCCACGGCATAGAGGTGGCTTCCGCCTAGGAATAGCACGGTGAGTGCGGTGACTAGGGGAGGGTATAGTGAAGGGGTTACGATTCCCACTCCGGGGACCGGTCTGGCGACCAGCCAGATGAGGAGGGATACCGCGAGAACGGCGATCAGGGATTGAAGTCTGATCTCGGGGATAGTGTAGAGGAGATAGAGGGATATGGTCGTGGGGATTATGGCGCCTCCTACGTTCACCGCGATGTGGGTTCGGTCCTCCATCTCTTCTAGTATGGGTGTGGGGTAGCTTATCCCGAAGACGCGGACCATGCCGAGGCGGACTATGGAGCGCTTGGACTTTATGCTGCCGATGGGAAGGTTGACTGAGCTGCCGATCAAGGAGCCTAGGAAGATGAGTAGGGCGAAGGTCCAGCTGCCGAAGATCCTCTGAAACGCTCCTCCCACCGCGCCCACGAAGACTAGGGAGAAGACTACTGCGAGGACGAGGGTGAGGATGATAAAGAAGAAGACGGTGAGAGGGAGGTAGAGGTATCTTGACCGCAAGGTAATTGCAGCTCTTCAGCTTCTCCTTAGGGTTGGGGCTTAAGAGTTGAACGATTGCGGATTCTGCATCAAGGATATATCTCTACTGAGGAATCATAAGGGGGGAAGCCACAGTACGGAAGAATCGTGATGCTGGACTTGGATGATCTGGACAGGGTAATACTGACAATCCTTCAGGATGACGCAAGGACCTCGTTCGCGGATTTGGCGCGGAGATTGAGGGTCAGCGAGGGAACCATCCATCTGAGGGTTAGGAAGCTGCAGGAGAAGGGGGCAATCGAAGGATTTCATGCAAAGTTGTCGCCCGGGAAGCTTGGGAAGGGGCTGACCGCGATAGTCTCGGTGAAGGCAGATCCCTCCCTGTACGCTGATGTGTTGAGGAGGATCGTTGAGATGGAGGACGTATACGAAGTCTTCGATATGACCGGTGAGTTCTATGCGGTTCTGAAGGTTCGTGCCGCCGACATCGAGAGCTTGGCGAAGATCATAGACAAGATTGGTGGAATCGAAGGAGTAGTGTCGACACAGACAGACGTCGTTTTGAAGACGCTGAAGGACCAGCAGAAGATCCCTTTCTAGAGAGCAGACAGACACTGCCGGCAAGCGAAAGATGGTGAGAGAGCAGGCATTCTCTATCTTTCTGGGAATAGGCGTGCTGGTCTTAGGGCGATTATCAGGCTGACTCCCACGATGGTTGCCACTGGGCTCATCGATGCTCTCTCAATTGTTGAGATGGGCAGCACGTACATGAAGATGGAGGGCAGGGTAATCACCCTTATGCCATAGGACCAACCAGGGAATGTGAGCCATGGTGGCAGGGTGAGTTCAAGTGGGATCAACCATCTGATCAGGAGGATGAAGACAAGATTTCCGAACATGTGATCAGAGATCAACCCGCAGAACGAGGCACATCCCACAGCGATGAGCAGGCGTTTCTTGTCATCGCTCCAGAAGAACTCTGAAGCCTTTCGGCGCAGAATGAGGATGATCGCCAAGCCCGAGAGATGTAGTATTGGATAGAGGGGGATCGCTCGACCGACCTCGGTTAGATACATGCCCCGGCCAGAGCGGAGAGGGTTATGGCGGAGAGTTTCCATCCTTCTAGAGGTAGGGACTTTGATGGGTAAGGCTTCCTGACCATCATTCCAGCGGCGAATGCGGAGACTCCGGGATCTACTGAGTTTGGCTTGGCTCGTGTGTAACCACCAAGAGAGTGCATCGTGTGTTACTGGACTTTGACACGCCACAATTTAGGGCGTTTGGGGGCAGCTGAGTTTCAATGTAGTTTGGGTCCCAGTGGGAGGCATGCGGCGGGTCGAAGAGGAGGAAGCTTTGTGGACTGGAGGGATTGAGGGGAAGACAGGGATCACGATGCCTCTTGAGGGCGACATCTCCGCAGATTATCGGGGATTGTGACTGACGGCATGGATGTCCGGTTCATGAGCCTCTTGCAGCGAGTACCCTGACGTAGTCCGCGGTGTCGGCGCAGGTGTCAGCGGCTTGCTCGATGAAGTCCGCCAGATCTTTGAGGATCATGAGGACGGCAGGATCAACGCTTTTGGAGTACTTGATGAAGAGAGACCTCGTCTTCATGTGGCCCTCGTCGAGTCTGCTCTCCACTATCTCTACCTGCTCGGCTTCCTTCACAGCTTTCGCGATATCTCTGTCCAGATCGGATATGCTTGCTCTGAGGGTGTCTGCGCATTCAACGAGGTCCGTTGCCATCTCTGCGAATGAGTCCCAGATCGCCCTCGGGACCTCCACGCGCTCCAAGAGTCTGATGCTTCTCGCGGAGTCCTTGACGTGGTCAGCTAGGTCATCGATTCTCTTCATCAAGCGCATTATGTCTTCCCTATCGGTGTGTTCAAGGCTTCCTTTGGCGAGTTCTGCGAAGAGCGCTCTGCGGAGGTTATCGACCTCGTTTTCCTTTGAGAAGAGTCTCTTGGTCGCGCTCTCGGTCCTAGGTCGGTCTCCTTTGGAAGCAGCCTCAATCGTTTCTCTCAGTTCTGTGACCGTGTCGAACGCCGCAACTACTTCTCTGCGGGCAAGTCCGAGAGACTTTGATTTGAGCCGCTTCTCGAACCAGCCCATCAATCTCTCTTGTGCGGACACTACTGCACTCCTCAGCCTCTCATTTGCCTTCTACCTAGGGCTAGATATTATATATATTGTTAGTTGGGTCACCGATCGATACACTTTTCTTCAACTAGGCAGAAGCTCTTGAAGATCGCATGGAAATTGTCATCGGGTAGTGCGGGATTATGGGAGAACTTCCCCGGTTCGGGCTTCGAGAGGCGAGAAGACGGAGACTTATGAGGTCTGTCTTGACGGTGAGCCTGATCCTTCTTGGATTACTGATACTGTCCAGTTACCAATTGGGAGCCGGAGGGAAGGCGCAGATCTCGCTAACGATGGTGTACGGTTCAGAGAAGAGGGGCTGGATCGAGGAGGCTGCGCCGCTCTTTCTTGATTGGTGGAAGAAGGAGTATCCGGAGATGCCGCTGGAGTTGAACGTCTCTCCCCTTGGATCAAGGGAGTCCATGATCCAGATAATCACTGGCGAGATCAAACCTGTTGTGTGGAGCCCCGCATCTTCAGTCTGGGTTCCTTTGGCGAACTGGATGTGGGCAAGAGAGAATGAGGGAACTAGTCTTGTCGAGGAGTACAGGCCCCTTGTATTCTCCCCCATAGTCATTGCGTCTTGGAGTAGCTATGTCTCGAAGAGAGGCATACAGGGCTTTGGCTCCCTTCACGATCTGTCAATTATGGATCATAGTGACCTTAAGTTCGCTCATACTGACCCCCAGCTCTCAAACTCAGGCTTCATGGCGGTGATAATGGAAACCGCGGCTGCAGCAGGGAAGAGCCCGGCGCAGCTTAGACGAGAGGACCTGCTGTCAACGGACGTGAGACAATGGCTTACGGAGTTGGAGTCAACCGCAGTCTACTATGGAGAGAGCACTGGTTTTCTTCTGGACGAGGCTGTTGAGGGAGGTCCGAACAACCTTAACGCACTCGTCATCTACGAGAACTTGGTCATAGAGAAGAACCGATCAGGAGAACCCATGTCCAGATGGAAAGACAGACTTGTGGCGGTATATCCGAAGGAAGGACTACTCCTGAGCGACCATCCCTTCTGCATCCTGAACGCCCCATGGGTAAGCGAGAAACAGAGGTGGGCTGCACAGGAATTTCTAAGATTCCTCTTGAGCCCTGAGATCCAGAAGAAGGCTGCTGCACATGGATTCAGGCCGACGACCAGGGGCATAGAGCTGGACAGAGGCGTCTTCAACCCTGCAAACGGAGTATCCTACTCGCTTCCTACGAACATCGTATCCGCGCCAACAGATGAGGAAGTCCTCTTGCACATCACCGATGTATGGTCTGTCACGAGGGCAAGGAGGTAGCGATAGTGGGTGAGGACGATCACAGTCGGAGGCCGCTCAGCAGACTTGTGAGGATCGAGAGGTTTCTATCAGCCAGAAGGTTCCGCGTCCTCAGCGACTTCCTCGCCCTCTCATTCTTCCTGATAGTCGTGATTGGGCCGACGATCTATGTCTTCTTCACAGTCCTGGACTGGAACACTATCCATACGTGGGTGTTCGCAGATCCATTCACAGGGAATACTCGGTGGTTGATGATGTTGAGGGCCCTGACGGTATCTTTTGAGATAGCAGGGGTCGCCACAATAGTCGACATAATCATCGGTCTGCCCATGGCTCTGATCCTTGCGAGGTATCAGTTCAGGTACAAGAAGTTCGTGGACACCTTAGTCGACTTACCTATGGCGGTACCGACCTCTGCCTTAGGTTTCTCCCTGTTCCTCTTCTGGGGTACAAAGGAGGGGCTTGCAGGACTTCTAGGGATGGACAGAGGGCTTCTATCCAGAGGACCCCTGATGGTGATACTTGCACATGTAGCTTTCACCTATCCTTACATCGTCAGATCCCTGAAAGCCATCATTATCGGGATTGATGAAACCTATGAAGACGCAGCGCGAACCCTTGGGGCACCGCCCATCACGGTGTTTCGGAGTATAACCTTCCCGCTGATGACAGGGGGACTGCTGAGCGGGGCCACGCTGGCCTTCACCAGAAGCTTGGGCGAGACAGGGGCCACGATCATTCTGAGCGGAGTCTATTCCACGGCACCCGTCTTGATCGTGTCCTGGCGGCAGATGCTTCAGATCCCGCCCACCGCCTTTCTGAGCGTAATCCTGGTCGCTATCGCGATTATTCTTACGACCATTGTACGCATCGTGATGAGAATACAGGGAGGGACCCTGGGAAGGGTTTGGCCGAGTGTTGAGAGAAGGCTGAGCAGACCGAGCATGCGCGTTGCCAGGGATACCTTTGTGGTCGTCTCCTTCGCCTTGATAGTCTTGGTGCCATCAGTCTTCATCATAGACTATATGGCAGGAAGGCTGACTGGAAGCCCCTACACAGGTCGAGCAGAGTCGGGTGTAATCTATCAGGTCTTTCTCGCCCCAGACCAGAAATGGGATGCGCTCCTGGATGCACTTGTGACCTCCCTCCGAATCTCGGTCCTGGCAACCGCGATTAACATGGCCGCGGGACTGCCGATGGCTTTTGCCATGATCAGAAGGAGATGGGGAATGGTCAAGGGCATTCTGGACTTCATGATAGATGTCCCTCTCTCGGTTCCCACAGCGGCCCTGGGCTTCTCCTTCTTCCTCTTTTGGGGATCCGAAGGGCTCAATCTGATCCATCCAGGATTCTGGCTGGTAGCAGTTGTCCATATCGCCTTTACTTACCCGTATGTCGTGAGAACCTTGATGGCAGTCATAGAGGGGCTTGACCCAGGAGTGGAAGAGGCCGCCGCTACACTTGGAGCCCCGCCGCTGACCGTTTTCCGGACGGTCACCTTGCCCCTGCTCGGTCCGGGAATGCTTGCAGCAGCCATAATGGCGTTCACGAGAAGTCTGGGTGAGACAGGGGCCACGATAGTAGTCATGGGGCTCTCAAGAACCATCCCGGTACTCATCGTCGACTGGGTCGAGTCTTTGGCGCTCCCCGCGGCATCCTTTGCCTGCGTGATCCTGATAGTAATCTCGTACTGCCTCCTTCTTGCCTTAAGATACCTCTTGGGGTGGGAGTAGACGTTTGAGTGACGAGATTCGAGGAGGGACCGTACCTGCCTGAAATAGAGGTGGTCAACGTGTCGAAGCGGTACAAGAGTGTTACCGCGATAGATCGGCTAAACCTGAGCATCGGGAGCGGGGAGTACTTCACCCTGCTCGGTCCGAGCGGATGTGGAAAGACGACGCTGTTAAGAGCTATTGGAGGGCTTGTCGAGCCTGATGAGGGCGAGATACACATAGAGGGCAGGCTGGTCACAGGGCTATCTCCGGAAGAGCGAGGCATCGGTTTCGTCTTCCAGCAGTTCCAGATATTTCCTTTCATGACGATCCTAGAGAATGTGGCCTACGGGCCCTCAATAAGAGGAGAGGATCCTAGTTATGCGGAGAAGCAGGTCTATGAGGCGCTGAAGGTTGTGAAGCTGCTCGATAGGGCTGACGCTTATCCTAAAGATCTCGGTGCACCTGGATTGCAGAGATGCGGAATAGCGAGGGCACTGGCGACGGGTGCCCAGCTCCTCCTCTTCGACGAGCCGATGGGAGCCATGGATCCCAAGATCAAGAGGGAGTTCAGATACGAGCTTCGGAAGATCGTTAAGGGTCAGGGCCTGACTGCCGTCCACGTGACTCATGACCAAGAAGAAGCGATGGTGATCTCGGACAGGATCGCGGTGATGAGAAGAGGGAGGATAATGCAGGTAGGCACCCCGTTAGAACTCTACTACAGACCCAACAGCATATTCGTCGCAAATTTCATTGGGGAGATAGATTTTCTGGACGGCTTTTGCGTGGGGGAGAGCGAGAAAGGATGCGTGGTTGAGACCAGAGGCGGATTGCCTCTCTACACTTCTGATTCGTGTAGAAAGAGGGGGGAGAGGCTGGTTGTGGGGATTAGGAGAGAGAACTTTCGCATTGAGTTGGGCAGAAAGAGGGGACACGACAGGCTTCCCGGCAGGGTGAGCAGGTCGGTGTTTGTGGGACCATATGTTCGACATCATGTCGATCTGGATAACGGGTATTCAGTCGCGGTGAAGGAGCCTTCAGGAATGGCGCACTCGCTCTCACCCGGCGAAGAGGTGACGGCCATTTTTCATCCTAGGGACGCACTGGTCTTCGAGTATCCTGAGAACTTGGTGGATGAGATGGCGTTGGATTAGCCTGAGAGGCAATGTACGAGGTGGAGATGAATGCCTGAGGTCGAGCTTGTCGATGTCTCAAAGAGCTTTGGAGGAGTCAAGGCCATCGATCGCCTGAACCTCAAGGTGGAGGACGGCGAATACTTCACTCTGATTGGGCCGACGGGGCACGGCAAGACCACAACTCTAAAGCTGATAGCTGGTCTGGTGAAGCCGGACGAGGGAGATATATACATCAATGGGAAGAGGGTGACCGATCTTCCGCCTGAGGACCGAGGGGTCGGCTTTGTCTTTGAGACGTTCTCCCTCTTCCCACACTATGATGTCTGGAGGAACACCATCTATGGACCTCAGGTAAGGGCGGAGGATCTTGACCATAGCGGCAGGGTTGCCCAGCAGCTACTCGAAATGGTGCTTCTCGGACGACGTACAGCCGCGTATCCTAGGGAACTGAGCGGGGGAATGAAGCAGAGACTTGCTCTTGCAAGAGCGCTGGCAACCGGATCGAAGATACTTCTTCTCGACGAGCCCTTCGGTTCTCTTGATGCGAAGATAAGGATGTCCCTGCGAAACGAGGTCCGAATGATGGTTGAACACCTAGGATTGACGGCAATACACGTAACGAACGACACCGAAGAGGCGATGACGATTTCCGACAGAATGGGAGTCCTAAGGAAGGGACGAATCATCCAGGTAGGTGACCCTGAGATGCTGTACAAGCAGCCGAGAAGCCTCTTCACAGCCAGTTTCTTAGGGGAATCGAACTTCCTCGAAGGAAGGATAAGGGAAGTTACCCGGGACGGCTTTCTAGTCGAGGTGGAAGGAAAGAAGACTGTAAACGTATCCGACCTGGACAAATGGAAGAGGGGAGACAGAGTTGTCCTAGTGGTCAGGGCCGAGAACGTTGAGATCACACAAGGCAAGTCGCAGAGAAGAAATACTATACCGGGAATCGTGGGGAGATCCCAGTTCATTCAAGGGTTCATGCGATACGAGATCCGGGCAGAAACAGGGGTTGACTTTGTCGCGTGGATCCACACCTCGGGAGGAGAGAGTTTCCTGACGGGTAGCCAAGTCATCATCAACCTCGAGCCTACGAACGTGCTCCTCTTCTCCTATCCTGAGGAAGGACTTGAGCGAGCCATATCCTTCGAGTAGGCATGACTGCCCCCCACGCAGCTACGGCCGAAGGGCACATGTTCCTAGGGATGAGCAGAACTTTTTCTCAAACTGTCGATATTTGCTGCGACCTATTCAACCGTCCAGTCCTGGGGGATTTGAGGGAGTCCGAGGATCATACGGTCATTGCAGCAGGTAACCCAGTACATCCGGACAAAGGGGCTGGTATAGATATGTAGATTAGGAAGGTTGTAAATAGCGGTTTAAAGAGGAAAAGAGAAGATTCAGATACTTATGAGATAACATAGGTGTATTGATTATTTCGGAGTTTTCTGGAGAGAGATCAGTTGGAGTATAGGAAAGTTCAGCTTACAGGGGGGTCAACCCTAACGATATCCCTGCCAAAACAGTGGACAAAACAGGTAGGAATACGCCCCGGAGACAAGGTAGCGATAATCCCCCAGAAGGATTCGTCCCTTCATATAGTTCCGAGGTTTGAGGGGGAACGAAGTGAAACCTTGGAAGTAAGCATCACTGTTGTTCCTCAGGAGAATCCTGAGGCAGTACTGAGAAGGGTGATCGCGCACTACTTAGTTGGCTACGACATCATACGGATCTATTCCTCGCAGGAACGGCTGCCGGTGAGACTGAGAAAGCTCGTGAAGGAGACGATCAGGAATAAGTTTATGGGCACGGAGGTCGTCGAGGAGTCCTCGGAGGAACTGGTTCTTCAAGCATTCCTTGGCCACTCTGACCTCTCGATAAATGGAGCTATCCAGAGAATGCATATTCTCTCCTCGATGATGCATAAGGACGCGATAGAGTCCATGCAGAACCTTGACAAAGAACTCCTCACAGACTTGGTCAACCGCGACGACGATGTGGACCGGCTATACCTATTCACTGTCCGGCTGCTGAAGAAAGCGATGAGTAACCTGCAAGCCCTAGAGGGACTTGGAATCGAGAGACCTAGAGACGCCCTAGGATATAGACTTGTCTCAAAGAGCCTGGAGAGGATAGGCGACCACGCTGTGACCATAGCCAAGAACGCGCTTGAACTGCCCTCACCATTGAGTAAGAGGATATTCGACCACGTCTTTGAGATCTATAAGACCTCTGATGAAGGGCATAAGCAGTCGATAGAAGCACTCTTTAAGCAGGACCAGAAGTTCGCGGAGAGATCTTTTGAGTTGGTCAGCAAGCTTCCTGGAATGGAAGACAAGATAATGCATGAATTGCTCCGCGAAGAACCGGATGTAACCTTCGTGCTCCCAGTTCGAATGATCCTTGAAAGCAACCGCAGAATCGGGGAATACGGTGCAGACATAGCGGAGATCGCAATCAACATGATTACTAAGGAACCGCCACAGACGGGCTCAAGCTCATCCTGACCCCAAGCTAACGCAAGCGAGAAGACACTGCTCTCATGTTCCTTCCTGCTGGAATCCGCCAGTCTCAGCGGAAGACGCTGCTAGGAATGTTGAGGGCCAGAGCAACTCCGAAACTCAGGCGAAGACTATAACTCCCTTATCGCAAAAGGAGCAGCAGAGGGATCTTCTTGAGGGAGACAAGATTCGGGGTTTTTCTATCAACAAGCTTCTCCTGGGAGGAAACAGTGCGGCTTGCACAGGAGAGTGAGGGGCTAGGCTACGATACGGTCTATGTCTCTGACCATCTAGTCCTAGGCTCGACCCCTCAGGAGGCGGCGATACCGAGGCTTGAGCCTACAACAGTAATGGCGGGATTGGCGGCAATAACAGAGAAGATTAGGTTTGGTCAGCTGGTACTATGCAACTCCTTTCGGAACCCTGCACTCTTGGCGAAGATAGGGGCGACGCTAGACGTCATCTCATCTGGACGCTTTGAACTGGGAATAGGTGCAGGCTGGCATAGGAAAGAATACGAGGCCTATGGCTACCCATTCCCAGAACACGATGTCCGGCTGGAACAGCTCTCTGAAGGCGTTGAGATAGTCAAGAGGATGTGGACTGAGAGATCACCCACTTTTGATGGGAAATACTTCAAGATCAAGGAAGCTTACTGTGAGCCGAAGCCGATCCAGAAGCCTCGGCCACGAATCACCATAGGTGGGTCGGGTGACAAGATATTGAAGCTCGTGGCGATGCAGGCGGATCAATGCAACTTCGGAGGAAACACCCTTGATTGGTATGAAGACCGTCTTAAGTTGCTCAAGAAACACTGCGATAAGGTTGGACGAAGATTTGAGGATATCGAGAAGTCCTACCTCAGCCTCGTCTCAATGGTTTACCCCAATGAACACGACCTAGTCGACGGGCTGAGGAAAGTATACGCATCTGAGAAGAGAGAAGAGAAGTTCAAGGAATGGATGGAAGATTCTAGTCAGGGAGCGATTGGCTACAAATTCACCGTTCGCGGAAGGATCGCCTTCGCCGGTACGACCCACCAGGTCATAGAGAGGATAGCTGCTTACGAGAAGCTGGGGGTGTCCTGTTTCATGCTCAGGTTTGGAGACATGCCAAGCAATGACAAGATGACCCAACTCTTTGCCAAAGAGGTCATGCCTGTCATTAAGAGAGGGTAGCAGCTTCCAGTCAAGATGCTCACAATCCCTGGATCCCAGGCATTCTTTTGTCGGCATATTGATAGTCGCCGGCGAAGGAATGTCCTGAACGAAACCCTTAAATTAACGCAGCCGCCGAACCTCGGCGGAAGGTGCCAACACCACATGAAGTTCTGCCCAAAATGTGGGACCAAACTATCGGTCACCAACGACAGTTCCAAGATTAGCTTATCCTGCTGGAAGTGCGGGTTCAAGGCAGGTTTGAAGGATAAGGAGACGAAGATCCAGCAAAGCTCCCCACCCCAGAAGGAGAAGATCGTGATCATCGATGAAGAGGTCGGAAAGATCCGCACTTTGCCGATCACGAAGATGGAATGTCCGAAATGTGGAAACGGGGAAGCATAC
>CAZBVH010000025.1:18164-18786 GCA_964495315.1 uncultured Candidatus Bathyarchaeia archaeon
CCCTGTGTTCTCGATGTTGAGAGAACGTGTGTCTTGCATCTATTCAGCATCTACTCTTTGGGAAGAGCAGGGCATGTTCGGGAAGAATGTCTGTGAGAATAAGGCGTTGGATTTGTAAAAAGAAAACGAAAGATGAGGATGAAGATTACCTCACCTTCTCGTTTAGGGCCTTATCTACGTCTTGGAGTCCGAGTTTTTTCAGAGTATCGGATGTTGGTATTCCTCTTGAGTCCCATCCGGCTGCGTTGTAGTACTCCTTCTTCATTGCTGCTACTTCTGACCGGTCAGCCGCTTGCCCAGCCTTTGGCCCTGAGGGGAGCGGGTCATAGAATCTGGATGGATTGTCGTCGTGGATCGAGGGATCCCATCTGACATCCGGTCCGCCGATCAGCAGAGCGGCTCTCTGTATGTCAAGTATTCTCAGCGCCATGGTATTGATCCACTCGTCCTGGGTCACGTTCCAGCCGGTGACCGCATTCAGGAAGTCTATCACGAGGTCAAACGTAACTGGAAAGACATTGAACCAACAATGCACCCCTGAATCGTGGAGAATTATACTCAGTTCACTGTTTCCATGCTGTCTCTTATACACATCTGACGCTGCCGACGAAGAGGATAGTGT
>CAZBVH010000026.1:0-3953 GCA_964495315.1 uncultured Candidatus Bathyarchaeia archaeon
GACCCTGATGTTCTCTGTGGGAGCAAAGACTATGCCTTCTGCTTCCTCCACCTGGGTTCTGCCCACAGTTACACTGTCTCCCAGCGTCACGCCTGCATTGTGTCTCAGTATGCCGTCCATGCTGATCGTGTCCCGCCCCTCATACGTGGGGTAAGCTGGCCAGACGATTGCCACCGTGCTCTTGCTTCCCGTTATCTTCACATAGTCGCCGGTTGTCAATCCTAGATTCTTACGGTAGCTCTCACTGATCCTCACTATGCCTCTTCCCACGTCCCTCGCGTCTGCTTCAACAACTTTCAATCTTACTTCTTCTGTCTCGCTCATCTTCATTCCTCCTAAGTGATGTACGTTTGATTGGATCTATCAAAGTCTCGGACGATCTCGACCTCTCCTCCGCTCGGATCCTCTCCAGGAATTGGCACTCCTGGAGAGAATATTGGGAGTCTTCCCGACGAGATCCGGCTTGTCGGGTGTTGTTCTCCGAAGTTCTCGACACTGACCTTGTAGACCAGTCTCCTGACCTCTTCTTCATCCAGGCACCCCAGTGCATGCAGGTATTCGTGGAGTAGCAAGTGGAACACGTACGAGTTGAGTTCTCTGAGGCTCTTGATGGAAGAGGAGAATCGCCTCAGTAGACTCCTGTTTACGACTATCGCGTTCGATCCTACCGTGTGGTATGCTCCGATATTCCTTGGAAGGTCTGCCAGATAGAGCATCAGACCTACTCTCCTCTTGCCGAGAGAGTGGCTTACCGCTTTCTTCACGAGTTCGAAGATGTCTCCGAAGTCATGGCAGTCGTCGAGTTCTCCGGTTAGGTCCATCGATCGTCCCCACGTTTTTGTTACAAAAAGGTAACAACACAATATAAACTTTACTACCAAAAGGTAACAAACACAAGAATCACAGACAAACGGAGCCAAGCAGCAAAAGGACGGCATCCCTCCGTAAGATAAAGAACGCGCGGTCCAAACGGGCTTGATTATCAAAACGTAGCTTTCTTGTGACCGGGCGAATTTTAGGCCGTTCTCAAGAGGACATTAGACCAACAGGAGACCAGGTCTTGGAGGCGGACTTCGCTCGGCATCCACTAAGCTTCTCAGTCTGCAATCCTCGCAGTTAAGATCATCCATCTTAGCATTGAAGGCCGAGCACCACCGCCACTTCGTCTCACCTATTCTGACTTGCGCCTCGTAGATGCAGGGCTTCTTCTCTTCCCCCATCTCCCTTTTCCCGAAAGCAAGAGGGATCTTACACTGCTATTAACATTTTGATCAGCCACTGAACACTGGAGATGCCAAGTGAACACCAGAATAAACCCGGCAATAGGACGCCCAGAAAGCCAAGGAGGGATGATTCACTACAACCGTCTGATACTGGGATTAAGAAAGGGAACAGAGCCCACACTCGATGAGGAACGCATGTGAGAGCCCCAGCGAGGACATCTATCCGCATACGACTCCGCGACTACGATTCCTCGCCTTTTTTCCCGATCTCTTTCAGCATCTCTATGGCTTTGCTCACTATACCTCTTTCACTCTTGAAGGTCATAATCTGCAGGGCCTCATTAACCGGGAACCATTTTGCTTCGTCCACCTCAGAGTCGTGATTGGCGGTATCGCCACCGAGATACTCCATCAGATAGAAGTGCACGGTCTTAAAGTACCGGGTTCTCTCTCCCTTTGACCAATACCAGTAACTGACTTCGCCTATCTTGTCGATGATCTTCCCTTTGAGCCCTGTCTCCTCAGCAACCTCACGTTCTGCAGCTTCTTCGGCGGATTCATCGGCCTCAATAAGTCCTTTTGGCAGACACCAGATGCCCCGATTGTTTCTGGCGATCAAGACTACGCTTGTCTGACCGTTCTCTTTTCGGAGCAGAACGCCCCCTGAAGAGGTCTGATACTCAGTTTCAACCAAGCCCTGCTAATCTCTCCTTACAACATTATTCCGGGTTCATGAGTTTTGGGTTTTCTGGTCCTCGACTTACTCCTATCAACTTGTTGCTCCCTAAAGAACATGGCTTCAGTTTCTTTACTGTTTCGGGGATTGATTGGGTGCCCAGATGCTGGTTTCTCTTGATGACTACAAGGATGTGTCAAGGACTACGCATGAACTCAATGAACTCTTCCAGCGTCCTCGGCTCCATGGTGTAGTTATGCTTCTTCTCGTACCCCAGCGTTGAGGAAGGCTTGTCGCCATAATCGTGTCCAGGATAGACTTCTAGCTCGTCAGGAAGCCCTGCTATCTTCCCGAATAGGCTCTCATACATTTGTCTAGGGCTTCCTCCAGGGAGATCGGTTCTCCCGCATTCTCCTATAAATAGGGTATCTCCAGTAAGTAGCCTATTGCCGACGAGAAGACACATGCTGTCCGGCGTGTGTCCAGGGGTGTGAATCACTTTGATCTCCAGCTCTCCCAGCCTGATGATATCTTCGTCTCTGACCATGATATCTTTGTAGTCCTCTGATTTCTCGTGTTGCACTATTTTTGCTCCCGTCCGCTTCGCGAGTTCTTTGTTGCCTCGAGTATGATCGCCGTGACTGTGAGTGTTTATTATGTATCTGATCTCGAGCGAGTCGCTCTTCGCGAGATCGACAATCTGCTGCACTTCTCCAGCGGGGTCTACTGCGACAGCAACGCCAGCCACATCACTACCAATGAGATATGTGAAGTTCTTCATGGGACTCGTGAGGATCTGGTGGAAAATCATTTTCAAGACACCTCCCCGATACTATACTGTTAGGTTGCGAGTGATCAGACTCTCTTTAAAGGATAATCGATCGTAAAGGGTGAACTCCATGTCTAGGTCGGGTTTGAAGCTGGGGGTGCACGTCTCGATTTCCGGAGCATTGGATCAGTCTGTTGATCGAGCTGTGAAGCGGGGATGTACAACGTTCCAGATATTCACTAGGAATCCTAGGGGATGGAAGTCTAAGGATCTCGAGGGGCACATAGCAGAGGCTTTCAAGACGAAGTTGGCGGACTCAGGAATAAGCCCTGTCTATGCACATATGCCTTACCTGCCCAATCTCGCGTCTCCTGACGAAGACGTCTACGCCAAATCTGTTGAGGTTCTTATCTCGGAGATGAAGCGTTGTGAACTCCTCAACATTCCGTACCTTGTAACTCACCTTGGGAGTCACAAGGGATCTGGAACCACTCGAGGCATCCAACGATTGGTGGAAGCTTGCCGTCTTGCGCTCAATGCTTCGAGAGGAGACGTGATGCTGCTGCTGGAGAACACCGCGGGGACCAAGAACAGTATCGGAGCGGACCTTGATGACATAGCCTCCGTGATGGATGGTGTTGGATGGGATAACAGGGTCAGGCTATGTTTCGATACTTGCCACGCGTTCGCCGCCGGATATGAACTACGTAGTAGGAGCGGGCTATTGGAGACTCTGAAGGCTGTGGATCAAACAGTTGGTCTGAGTAGACTTGAACTGGTCCATTTGAACGACTCGAAAGGAGACTTGAACAGCAGGCTTGACAGGCACGAACACGTAGGACTGGGGAGAATCGGCGAGGGGGGATTCAGAGGAATACTGGGAGAGAAACTGATTAGATCGAGGCCAATGGTTCTTGAGACCCCTATAGACAGAGTGAGGGACGACTACGGCAACCTAGGAAGGGTGAGAGAGATCGCAAAACGATCAGGTCTTGGATATCGAACACAGCCTAGGAGATAATAGTAACAGACAGAGATATAGAGGTGCGTTAGACAGTTAGCAATTGACCTGCCGTGCGGTGTGACCGCAAAAGAAGGGATTCGCTGTGAGGCAAGGAGATATACCTGTTCTAATGGTCGAGGGGAGAACATTACCCGAGGCGTGGGAACGCTCCGTGGTTGAGGCTTGGGAGAGAGGCATCTCGATAAGGACTGAGTATGATCGTTCTGTTGATCCCCCCAGCAAAGACTGTACAATGATAATCGTTGTTCGGGAACCCTTCTC
>CAZBVH010000026.1:3963-18290 GCA_964495315.1 uncultured Candidatus Bathyarchaeia archaeon
CGGAGAAGGGAAAATGGGCGTATACCTACCACAAGAGGCTTTTCGCATACGAGGTCGGGGGTGAAACTGTAGACCAGATCAATTACATCTTGGAGAAGTTGTCGAAGGTTCCTCATTCGCGAAGGGCCCAGGCAATCACATGGAATCCCTGTCTAGATCCTCTCATAGAGGACCCGCCGTGCTTGCAGAGGGTGCTTTGTAGGCTAGTTGAGTCTCCGGATAATGGTTTGACATTGAGTATGAATACGCACTGGCGGTCGAGAGATGCGTTCAAGGCAGCCTTCATGAATCTCTTCGCCCTCACCGATCTCCAGAGGATCTTGGCCGAAAGACTGTCAGAGATGATGAAGAAGCCTGTTCACGTCGGGAGACACGTGGACATCTCCGACAGCTACCACATCTATGGATCCTACTTTGAGGAGTTCAAGGACTTCTTGGTTGTAGCGAAGAAGAGGACCATTGAACAGAAGAGCTGGACTACGAGCTTTGCAGCCCCCTACTTTGAGGCTGCTCAACGTAGGATCTCCCAGGAGAAGACCGAAAAGAGAGGGTGAGCTCTCACCTAAGGCATTCCAGGCTTCCTGATCAGTGTCTGGAGGTATTTGATCTGTGAGGTTTGAACTTCTAGGACCCGCTCAAGCTTCTCATCGGATTCCTTGATCTCCTTGATCGTGGATGCAATCTCGTCGCTCTTTTCCTGAACCAGCTTCACTATCTCATTGTATAGGTACTCGACGCTTTTTCTGGCATCCTTGCAATCGGAGTTGCAGGATTCAATGAAATCGAAGTAGTTCTTGCAGAAGTCGTGGATATCTTCCTCAGATATTCTTTCAAGAATCTTCTTCGATTTCTCCCTGAACTCACGCTCTGAAACCCCTAGAAGGAAGGTTGAGTGTTCTGACTTGGCAGCGACGTAGTATTCCGCAGGGTTATTTGCGACTTCAAGCAGCGCGTCAACCGCATCCTTCATCAGCAACTGTTTGCTGTCTGGGTCATTCATCTTCATGCAGAAATCGCAGTACTTCTTTGCCTTGATGATACTACTTTCCAGGCGATCCTCTCTCTCCTTGGACATGACGTCATGCATCATGTGGGTTGACCTCAAGACTCACGGAGTTGCACGTAGAGTGTCGCCTTATTTAACCGTTTATTGGGCTGACCTGCCCAATCAGTGGATCCGGCAGACTAGTATTGAAGCCCCTCCTTCGCCGGGACCCCTTCACTGAACGGGTGACGGACCTCGCTGACCTCGCTCACCAAGTCCGCGAGCTCCAGAAGCTTTTGAGGAGGGTCTCGCCCTGTGAGAACAATGGTGGTCTCTTCAGGCGTCTCTTTCAGTATCTCAAGGAGGTCATCCAGTCTTACCAGCCCAACAGAAAGAGCCAAATTAATCTCGTCTAGGATGAGTAGATCAGGCTTGGTCCGTACGACCTCGCGTACGAACTTGATCCCCTTCTCCGCAAGCTTCAGATCCTCAGGGGCGGGATTCTTCAAGTCAATGAACTCCTCTCTGCCAAACTGGTGTATCTCGTAGTTAGGGGCGAGTCTCTTCCGAACCCTATACTCGCCGATACATCTCCGTCCCTTCATGAACTGAACCACCACTGCTCTTCGCCCGTGACCTATGGTCCTAAGCGCCAATCCTAGGGCAGCCAAGGTCTTTCCGTCGCCATTCCCCATGTAGAGATAGATCTGCCCTCTTTCTTTGTGCCTCACGCTTCTTCCTCCTGGATGCATCCCGCGGTTTCTCTGCTAAAAAGGACACTTCTCCTTGGGACATCCCCCGGCATACTCCGAAGACGCGATGACGTAGTTCGACTGATCCTGCACCTGACCCCGCTCTCCACCCACGTAAAGAACCTGTTCTTCTTTACTCCCATATCTGTATACCGTGATCCCCTTGCATCTCTCTTGGTAGGCGAGAAGGAATATCCTTCGGACATCCTCTGTCGTCGCATTGTGGGGAAGGTTCACGGTCTTGGATACAGCATTGTCCACATATTTCTGGAAGGCAGCCTGCATCCTTACATGCCATTCGGGGGCTATATCCAGCGCGGTGACGAACAACCTCTTCACCCTTTCGGGGACACCCTCTATCTCGGAGAGCGATCCCTTTCTCGCAATCTCCATGACCAGCTCAGGACTGGAGAAACCCTCTCTCAGGGCGACCTCATCAAAGGTCCGGTTTGTCTCCAAGAGCTGGGTCCCATCGAGCACGTTCCTCACGAAGGAGATCGCGAAGAGAGGTTCGATCCCGCTAGAAGTCCCGGCGATTATGCTTATGCTTCCTGTCGGGGCCACGGTTGTCTGAGTTGCATTACGCATGTGATTGTATCCCTCTTCCTCACGCCAGATGCTCTCCTCGAAGTTCGGGAACGATCCTCTTTCCTCTCCCAACTCCACAGATTTCTCCCTTGCCTCCTTTGCGACGAATTTCATGATCTCTTCAGCTACATTCAGAGCTTCCAAGGAGTCGTATGGGATCTCCAGCTCTAGGAGAGCATCAGCAAAACCCATTACGCCCAAGCCGATCTTCCGGTTTGCCTTGGTTACCGCCTCAGTCTCCCTTAAGGGGAACTTATTCACATCTATGACGCTGTCTAGGAAATGGACTCCCGCCCTCGTGACATGTCTGAGGCGGCTCCAGTCTATCTCCTTTTTCTCGATCATCTTTGAGAGGTTTATTGAGCCCAGATTGCACGACTCGTAAGGCAGGAGAGGCTGCTCTCCGCAAGGATTCGTGGAACTGATCCTTCCCACCTTCGGAGTAGGATTATGCCTGTTGATCTCATCTATGAACACAAGCCCGGGGTCTCCGGTCGCCCAGGCAGACAGCGTAATCATGTTGAAGACCTCCTTAGCCGATTCCTTCCTGACAGGTTTACCGGTTCGCGGATTGATCAGGTCGTATTTCGCGTCCTCCTTTACCGCCTCCATGAAAGTGTCGGTCACCGCGACAGAGATGTTGAAGTTCGTGAGGGTCTTTCCTGTGCTCTTTGCGGTTATGAACTCCAATATGTCGGGGTGGTCGACTGCAAGTATACCCATGTTGGCGCCACGCCGTTTTCCGCCTTGCTTTATCACATCTGTTGCGACATCAAAGACCCTCATGAACGAGACGGGACCCGAGGCAACGCCGCTAGTGGACCTAACGACATCTCCTCTGGGTCTGAGGCTTGAGAAGGAGAAGCCAGTACCGCCGCCTGACTTGTGGATCAGAGCCATGTTGGTGACCGCACCAAAAATCCCTTCGATCGAGTCCTCAACCGGAAGGACAAAGCAGGCAGAGAGCTGCCCCAGACTCGTACCTGCATTCATCAGGGTGGGTGAATTCGGGAGAAAGTAGAGTCCCTCCATCAGGTTGAAGAACTCTCTCGCCGACTTCTCAGCCTCAGTGGTGCTACGATACTTCTCATCCGCTCTTGCCACTGCCTTGGCTACGCGCATGAACATCTGTCTCGGTGTCTCAACGATTCTTCCAGATTCTTCGCGAAGAAGATACCTGCTTCTAAGCACCTCAACGGCGTTCACACTTAACTTGAGTTCATCCTTCGGGACACCGATGAACACCTTTGTCTCACGTATTGCGGCCCTCTTCTGTCTATACAGTATGTATGCCTTCGCTGCCTTTGTTTCTCCGCTCTCCATCAGTGTTTCTTCGACTACGTCCTGCACATCTTCAACTGAGGGTATCCTCCCTGCAAACCTCTCGAAGACCTTCGAAACGGATTGTGAGGCTATTGCATCTGCAAGTTCACGGTCTGGTTTCCCGGTCGCGGCCATTGCCTTGAATATCGCATTCGCTATCTTCTCTGATCTGAACTTGACGATCCTGCCATCTCTCTTTCTTATGTTGGAGACTTGTGCCCTTTGAGACATTGAAAGATCTCCCAGGAAGAAGATGCTCTCACAATGATTTAATCTGATTCCTTGGACCCCGTTTGGACCAGTTTCCATCTTTCTTCACAGACGTACTTAAACCGAGATGGCGTATAGGGGTGAGATGTGTATTCTCTGGGTTTAGAGTGCTCTCTGGCTATCTCGTCAAAGCTACTCTGACGAGGGGAATGGGAGTTTCTGCGGAAAGGAGGAGCGCTAGTGTCGATCGAAGTATATGTTCTTTCCTGCTGAGGACAGCGGAATCCCCATGATCACGTTTGCCTCCGGCATATACCCAAGCCTCACACAGGCAGCACCTATCCGGTACATTATCCGGTTGTCTACGTTGAGGCAGCTTGCCGTCTTCACTGCTGATCCGAGGGCTATTCCTAGGTCCAGCGACTTGAATACGCATGTTGGTCCAGGAAAGTCTCTTCCTTCCACTCGTCCGGCGAACTCGAACCCTTCACAGTCCTTGAACCCACATGCTCCGCAGTCAAGCCCGAAACTCTTGTCACCTCTGACCCCAATCAACACGACTAGCTCAGAGTTTGCCGTGTTGTTCGCATCCCTCTCGAAGCCAGGGATGCTTCTTTCAGCTGCAATCTTCTTCATCTCTGAGACGATTCTTGCCTTCTCCTCACCCACCACAATAGCTGTGAGGATGTCATCCTTTCCACCGGATTTTGGCGCCGTTCTAGCCGCCACCATCATGAGTTTCGCAGCAGCCATCAGAGCATTCTTCTCAGCTTCACCGCTGTCAATCAACATATTCCTCACACACCTTGAATCAAGAGGTCGACTGGAAGCAATTAAGAAATTTCGGTTTGAGACGCCAGGCTGGACGGTCGAAGCCCACGACTCCATACCAAAAGAGCTGATAAGGATCAATTCTGACGGATATGTTAATATCCCGAGAGGACTAGGACTGGACGTCGAACTGAACGAGGAGGCTCCAGAGAGATACGGTGTGGCTTAGGCGGTCAGCAGAATGCTTCACCAGAAGACCGGAAACACCCCTAATCGCCTTTCTACAAACTATCAAGAAAAAGAGGTATCCTTATGCTCTGGCCCAAAAAGAGGACTGAGAACAACCTTTCGAGCAGAATAGACCAGAACAGTGTTTGGGCATGAAACTCTTTAAGGGAATGCTCTCACCCGCTAGAGACTCATCCAATAGGGCTAGGTGAGATCGGTTTGGACGACTCAGAATATGTGGGAAGGCTGCTGCTTCTTGGCTACTCCACGAGAGGAAAGATCTCAGCTGCCTACAGACTCGCCAGCAAGAGCTTTCCCCACCGCCGCATAGCTCTCGTGGAGGATATCGCCACCGTCCGTCCAAAACCCAGCTTCGAGTTAGAAGCCGTCTTGAAGAATCTAACCCCCTATCACTGTCTCGGCTTCGTGAAAGACAGAGGAATCCTTGCTGCGAACGGCAGACATTTCTCCCAAATATTCTGCCGAATGTCCTCAGGAAGGGACCCGGCTCGCTCCATCTCTGAGGTGCTTGAATCCTTCGGACCGGAAGCAGATGAGTTTCTCACGCCAAGAATCTGCGGCTTCATCTCTGAGTCAAGCGCAGTGGTAGGAATAGTCACTCGGGACGGCGTCAAAGTCTTAGAATATCCTGAGCAGCCTGGTTGGGCTGTATATGTTTCCACATATGTCAGGACTAATCCAGATGAGAACTTCATGAGGGACTTTGACTTCTCATCTGTCTACGACGTGGCGAGGTGTGTTCACGAAGGAACGATTTTCCGAAAGTACTCTAACAGGATATGTACTGTTGCCGGCGCGGCTATGAACCGGAGTTTTGCACTAGCTTGTTGGCCTTGAGCATTGCTTCGATTGCGGCTTTCTCGCAATGCTTTTCTCTCATTCTTCCTCCTCTTATTGAGGATTGCAACGAGGTCAGGTCATTCTTTGTTCAGTGTACGCGACGTCTTGGTGTTGAACGTTTGTTCGCTACTAATGACGCTAGCAGTCCCTTGTGCTCAGGCTATCCAGGCCTCGGCAGCCTTGGAGACGGATCATGTGCACTTGAACGTGAACATAACGGCGAGGTACGAGCATCAGGAACCGGTCGGCTCGAGGCAGTCGCGTTTCGTTTCATTGTGGAGCCTCTCGAAGATGTTGCTAATGACTGGGGGAGCGATCAACGACACCTACTCGAGAGAGTTAGGGAAACATGTCTACATCAAGAACTTCATGATGTCGCTCATGATCGATTCCGCCCAGACAAACGTTCTTCTAGGCTACGACATCTATGGGGTCGTGGAGCGTAACCTGACTTTGGGTGGAACCTCTTTCAAGGTTGATTGCCGATGGCGATACCTATCGATAGACAAACGTTACCCGGTCCGGGGCGAGATATGGGTGAACCTCTCTCAGAGCCTCTTCCTCAACTTCTCTTGTTTCAGCACTGGCTTGAACGATTGGAAGAGGGCGACAGTGGGCAGTCGAACGATCGTCTTTCAGAACGTCTCTTCGCTCCAGATCCCCTACGAAGCGGGGTCTAGGGTCTACAAAGTGAGTGTTGATCCCTCGATGCAGATAGCGACCCCACCCAACGCGTATGATGTCTCACAGTCTGAGGACTATATATCCTTCAACTTGGCCATATTGCCTGTAGCTTACATTGTGACGACGATAGTGCTCCTCGTTGTCGTCTTGACTGTTTTTCTGCACCCTAAGCTGAGAGGACTGTGGAAAGCTCAGATCCCTGAGCAGAAGACCACATGATCCTTTACACTCTGATCAGTATTGACATCTCTTTGAATCTTTAAACCGGACTCGCTGATCATTTCTCGCAGCTCAGCTCTCGCAAACTCCCTCTTCAGCACCGTCACGACAATCTCTCCTCCAGGGCTCACCAAGCGTCTTAACTCCTCCAGTGTCCTCATGGGATCGAGGGCTCTTGATAGCAGCGTGACACAGACCACTAGATCCGCACAGTTGGACCTTAGCGGAGTCGAATCCGAGTCTGCTAGAACGAGATGTCTTTGCTCGCCACCGAGAACCCTTGTCCTAGCTTTCTTGAGCATGCTTTCTGAGAGATCGATCCCAATCCAGACTCTGTCAAAGAGTTTTTCGCCGAGACCCAGACCGATCCCGGTTCCACATCCTATCTCGACGCAGACTCCTCTAGACCTGTTTTGCAGGTTCGCAAAGACCAGCCGGTACTTTTCCAACTGTTCTTCCCAATAGACCTCTTCGTAAGTGGACGACAACGCATCATACTTGAACGCGATCTCTTTTTTCCGTGCCCAGTAATTCTTTGTCGACTCGCTTACCGGGGCGTCCATCGTCCACGTCTACCTTGCAAAGGTGTTTCTGAGGGTACTCCCAGCACATTACTCAGCTATGAAGTCTGTTATCTCTGAATCCTTGGTCGTCGCTACTATCTCGGCACACTCAGTGAGCGAGATTTTCCGGAACTCTAAGCCTAGGGCTTGGATAGTCGCGAAGGTACCTTTTCGGAGTTGCGGAGCCGCTATGATCCCTCTCAAGGGTCTCTTCGTCCTGCTTTTCACAGCCTCAATGTACCTCTTCAACTGAAAGACCGCATCGTTTCCGACCGAGGTTCTCTTGATCTCGACTACCACAAGGTTTCCGTTCTTGTCTTCTCCGAGGATATCTATGAATCCCGCATCGCCTAGGCTCGTCTCCCTGCTGAACGGAGTGAAACCCTTCTCTATGAGCTCGGGTCGCGCGAGTAGGGCTTGCTGCACATCTTCCTCAGTCGCGACCATCGAGAACCGGGCGTTATCAACCAACTGCATTGTGGTGAGGAGACCTATCTCTTCAAACGATATCTCTAAGGCCTCGCTTGGTTTCTTGCGTGTGACAGTTATCTCCAGCCGACCCTCAGAGGATACTTGGCTTCTGACTGAGGAGCCTGGAGGCTGCCAGTTCACCGGTTCACTCCTCAGCGGCCTGTGTATGAGGGCTGCCCCGTCCGTCTTTATGATCAGGGCTCGCTCGCCTGTTCCGAGCTTGGAAGACGACCTCCCATGGTATTCAGCCCTACATTTCCCTATGATGACGATGAACTGCCGTTTCGAAAGAGCCTCCCTGAGAATATTCCCAGCCTCATCAATCGTAGGTGTCTCAAGAACTATGGCCATGATGTCTTGCCCTCTTTCGAGCAGCTTTCATTAGGAGAACAGCTTCTTTTCCATCCCAACCTCTTCAGATTTCAATGTCCTGTGCGCCAATCTTGTCCCTGTAGTTGTTCCCGGCGGAATCCATTGTGATAAGGAGTGGACCGAAGTCCTTCACAGAGAAGCGCCATATTGCCTCAGGTACTCCGAGGTCAAGCCAAGCCACATCCTCAACGACCACTATGGCTTTAGCTGCAAGGAGCGCGGCTCCACCGGTAAAGTCACAGTAGACTGCGCCGAATTTGCGTAGTGCCTTGGCGGTCTTCTGCCCCATGCCACCTTTTCCAATTATCATTCTCACTCCAAACAGTTCTATGAACTCCGCCTCCACATTCTCCATTCTATAGCTTGTTGTTGGACCGGCTGCGATTACTGACCAAGCGTCCCCGACCCTTCTTACGATCGGTCCACAATGGTATAGTGCAACCTGCTTGAAATCTACGGGGATGGGCTTGCCCCGCCGGGTCTCCTTGATAGCTCTGAGATGAGCTTGATCTCTGGCTGTGGCGATGGTTCCCGATAAGAAGACAATGTCGCCTATGCTCAGTCGCCTTATCTCCTTTTCAGATAGAGGGGTTTTCAGATCTATTCTAGGCAAGGTCTTCATCTCTGTGACTGAGTATCTCAACGGAGCCATCGTTGTGAATCCTGGCCTTGGATCTCCTAGCAGCCCAACACTGGACATCGATCCCGACCGGAAGACTTGCTGTGTGACAATATGCGTATTCCACATGAACCCCGAGGGCAGTCGTTCTGCCACCGAGGCCCATCGGACCGATCCCGGTCTTGTTGACCACTTCCAACAGCAAGCTTTCCAAGTCGGCGAAGAGGGAATCGGGATGCTTCTGACCTAGAGGTCTCAGGGTTGCCCTCTTCGCGAGTTTCAGAGCTTCATCGGTTGTTCCCCCGATCCCAACTCCCAGAATTGTTGGCGGGCAAGGTTTGCCTCCTGACCTCGTTACCGTATTCAGAAGTAGGTCTTTGATTCCTTCGACGCCAGCACCCGGATCAAGCACTTCTAGCATACTCATGTTTTCTGAACCCGCACCCTTTAGCAAGGCCGTGATTTCCACGTAATCGGTCTCCGTAAAGTTCCAAGTCACCAAGGGAACGCCTGCACCTACGTTATCTCCGGAGTTGCTCCGTGTTATGGGATGAACGGCGTTCGGCCGCAGAGGTATGCTCGTGGTTGCCTCTCTTGCCGCTTCTATGAGCTTTGAGTGGATGTCTACGTCCCTGTGGAATTTCCGTCCCAACTCGATGAAGAAGACTATCAGCCCGGAGTCTTGACACATCGGAAGCCGCATCTGGTTTGCTAACTCGATGTTTCTGAGGATATTGTCGAGCTGCATCGTTGCGACCGCGGAATCTTCTGCTTCACGGGCTTTTTTAAGAGCGGCAATGACGTCTCCAGGCAGCTTGGTTGCAGCGAGTTCCAGCAACCTGACAGCGGTAGTTTCTATTGTCTCGTCAAGCTTCAAGGCGTCTCACCGATGAGATCTGTGTAAGTATATTTCATACTCGCTTTTTCTTGGAGGATTCTTCTGGTTTCATATTTCCTTAGGTGTTTCGCAGTCTTGACAGTTTCTATGGTATTGCCCTGAGGGAAGATCATTTCCAGTACTCTGGCTTTGGCCCTGTGATGCTCCCGGGTCTTGACACGTTCATAGATCTCGGATCTTCTGAATCTGCCAGCAGAGAAGGTGCACGAGAAGGCATATTCTTCTTCCGTCCTCATATGGTGTATGCTTATGTATACAAGCATCTGATTGCCTTATAGACACGCGGTATTAGGACAGATGGAGTAGTCCTATTGAAAGGTTCAAAGATGGTGAACGAGTACTTCAGTCTGCTCATCGAAAGAGACTTCGCTTCAGCGGAGCAACTGCTTAGACGCCTGGAAGAGAAGCTTCAAGGCGGCGAGTGGGATGCAGGTTACCTGAACGCGCTGCATGGAATGCTGCTCTCAAGACGAGCCAAGCCTTCTAGCGGAGCCATAGCAAGCCTAGCTCTGGAGGACCCCCAGAGACTCTCTTCCGTGAAGAAGGATTTTGAGAATAGGTCAAAGACCACTTGGGGATCTGATTTTGACCGTGGATACTTCTCGGCTTGGACCGATTATCTGAAAGCTATAACCCGGTCGAAGAGGTCAGAGTGAGTCTGTCGGATTCAGCTCGCCAAAACCGTGTTTAGAAGGGTCCAGACCATTATCCAGAGAACATAGTATGTGCCGATTCCTGTAGTCCAGATCGGCGTGCCCAAGGGTTCTCCTTTCGGGTTCTTCAGATGAACCCCGTACTCGAAGAATACTGAGGTCAATGCATATACCGTAAGAGCGAGAAGCGAGCCCGGAACCTCGGTCAGATTGAGAAGATAGCAGAGTGCTGCAGTTGTAATCGCCAGCCCTACTCTTGTCCAGTAGACGATGGAGGTAGGTGTCATTCTTCGAGCACTGAGGACCCGCGATCTGTTTATCTTTGACTCTTCGCTCATATCTGTTCACCCGGTCTGGTGAAGCATTTGAAGGAGACCATGACCAGTTTCGATATTGCCGCAGTAATTCGAGAGATAGATCCCCGCTTGAGCGGGTCCAGGGTCTCGAATGTATACCAGACGAATGCTTCCCTGTTCTTTTTAAAGCTTCACCAGAGAGGTCAAGAAGATCTCCGGCTTCTGATCGAGCCGGGAAAACGCTTGCACCTGACTTCTTTCTCGGTTGGAAGAGTTGCTCTCATTCCCCAGTTCTGCAGAAACCTTCGTAAGTACCTGAGGAATGCCATACTAGTCTCCGTTAAGCAGATCCAGTTCGAGAGGATTGTGGAGTTCACGTTCAATCTTGGCGGGGAGGAGTTCACACTGATCGTCGAGGTTTTCGGCAGAGGGAATGCCGTGCTCATCAGCCCATCAGGAGAGATCCTGCACGCCATGCATTTTCGCAGAATGAGAGACCGCAACGTAGTCAGAAACGAACGCTTCGCTCTACCTCCCCCCAGCGGGGCGAATCCCTGGACGGAGTTCCCCGCCTCACTAGACCTGATCCGTAGTCTGGGAGAGCTTGAAGTCGTCCGAGGGTTGACACGTATCTTTAGCATCGGAGGATTGTATGCGGAAGAAGCCCTGTTGAGGTCGAACATCAACAAGCAGACTCCTTGCTCAGCATTGAGTCAAGATCAGTTATCGCGGCTCCAAGAAGCAATGGAGACACTGAAGCAATCTCTCTTCCTCGAAGATCTGAAGCCCGAAGTGGTCCTTGATTCTGACGGGAAGTGGATTGACGTCGTTCCCTTCCCCCTGAAATGCTATGAAGGTTTCAAGAAGCTGGCTTTCAGTACGTCCAATGAAGCATATGACGAGTATTTCACGCAGAAAGCAGCACAAGAAGTGGAGGAGGAAGAACCTGAGGAGAAGAAGGATGCGGATGAACAGCTCCGAATACTAAGCTTTCAAGGTAGCCGCCTTGAAGAGCAGACCAAGGAAGCTGGAAGACTGAAGGAGATTGGAGACCTAATATATCTCCACTACACCGAGCTCTCAGATATCCTCCAGAAAGCTCAGACTAGCATTGACATAGGAAAGAATCCGAGAGAGATTCGTGAGGAACTGCTATCAGGCAAGCCTACCACCATCAATGTGGGGGAAGTCAGACTTGGGGAGACGAGATCCATCGAACTCGAGCTGGATGGAACGAAGATTGTGTTGAATCTGGACAAGCCTGTGCAACAGAATGCTGACCAGTACTACTCCAAGGCGAAGAAAATGCATGCAAAACTGGATGGTCTTAGGAAAGCAATTGAGACCACTCAGGCCAAGATCGACCTTCTGACCCGGAAAGTTGAATCCAAAGAGACGCAGCCGAAGATTCCGCAGAAGCGGAGAAGACAGCAGTGGTTTGAGAAGTTCAGGTGGTTTCATTCCAGCGAGGGATTCCTAGTTGTCGGCGGAAGAGATGCATCCACAAACGAGATCCTAGTCAAGAGACATATGACCCCAACAGACCTAGTGGCTCACGCAGAGATTACAGGTGCTCCGTTTGTTCTAGTGAGAACCGAGGGAAGAGAGGTGTCCGACACGACGCTCAGAGAGGCGTGCCAGTTCGCTGTCTCCACAAGCAGGGCATGGCGATTGGGCTTAGGTTCCGGCGATGCCTACTGGGTCAAGCCGGACCAGATCTCAAGCGCTCCACCACCCGGACAATACTTGGGGAAGGGGATGTTCATGGTCTACGGTCCGAGGAACGATATGCACGGCATCCCTCTTGAACTCGCGGTCGGCGTCATCGAGGAGGAGGGGATCATACGACTTCTCGGGGGCCCACCGTCTTCAGTCAGCAGGAGGACCAATCACTACGTTGAGATTGTCCCTGGAAACCTCCCAAACAAGAAGCTTGCCGAGGAGGTGAGAGTCGCCCTCATGAAACTCGTCTCCTCTGAGCTTGCCTCAAGACTCAGGTTGACCCCACTGGAAGACTTTCAAGAACTACTACCGCCAGGCAAAGGCCGCATATCTAAGGCGAAGAAGTAATAGGGAGCTTCTCTCGTCTCTAAATGTGAGGCGCAATGTCCGAGAGTGAGATACAAACAGGGATCAAAGTAAGAGAGATAATGAGTTCCCCCGTCGTGACAGTGCGAGAGACGGACTCAGTGGAAGTAGCATCCAAACTCATGAAGAATCACGAGATCGGCAGCATAGTGATCGTGGATAGTACTGGTCGCCCCGTTGGAATGCTGACTGAGCGAGACATTGTCATAAGAGTCTCTGCGGAGAACCTCCTGCCGAGCAACGTGCGAGTGAAGCAAGTAATGAGCAAACCCTTGGTGACCATCTCCCCAGACGCAGAGATCGAGACCGCAGCGAGAAAGATGAGCAGCAGCTCCATTAGAAGGCTTGCTGTAATGGAGGGAGGACACCTCACGGGCATCGTCTCAAGCAAAGACATAGTATCGATTACCCCTGAGTTGGCGGAGATAATCGCCCACAAGGTGAGACTTGCCCCAGAGCCTGAGGAGGAACTCCCCCCAATGACCGGGTACTGCGATAACTGCAGTGCATGGTCTGAGGAGCTTGCTGAAGTCGAAGGAAACTACCTATGCGAGGAGTGCAGGATCGAACTGACGACTGAGCAATAGCAAGCCACTCACTTTTATCAGTGCCCACGCATCAGAATCCGCCCACTTGGCTCTCCCGAAACTATCTCCCCATTTTCCATGACAACCCGGCCACCCACAAGCGTTGCTGCAACCTCCCCTTTCGTCTTGTACCCCTCAAATGGCGAATACTTGGCCTTGGACTCGAACCTAGAAGGGTCTATCCGTCCCTCCTTCTTGAGGTCCACAATAATGAGGTCCGCGTGGTAGCCTTCCTTCAGAAATCCTCTTAGTTTCAGGCCAAGTATTCTTGAGGGATTCGTGGAGCCCAATTGGACGAATCTTGAGAGACTCATTCGCCCCTGATTTACCTGCGTTAACATCGTCGACGCTAGGGTTTCAAGCCCCGGAAAACCCGGGGGTACGTCGGACGCTGATTCCGCTTCCTTCTCTGACTTTTCATGGGGCGCATGGTCTGATGCTAAGGCGTCCACGGTTCCATCCAGTACACCTTGCCAGAGAATGTCAATATCCTCCCTAGTCCTCAACGGAGGATTCACCATTCCCATCGAGCCTAGCCACCTCATCTCGGAGTGAGCAAGTAGGAGGTGGTGAGGAGTCACCTCACACGTTATCGGTACCCCTGTGGCCTTGGCCTTCCTGACCAACGCAATGCCCATACGGGTACTCAGATGGCAGAGATGAGTCGAGGTGCCAACCCTCCTCGCAATCCCGACGATCCTGTTTATTGCCTCTTCCTCGGCTCTTGGAGGCCTCATCTCCGGATACTTTGTTGGATCACTGAGCTCTCCTTCGGTCATTCCTTGGGCAGTCTCGCGCAGTATCCTCATGCTCTCCGCATGAACCGCCACGAATGAGTCTACTCTCCTCAGGCCATTGAACACTCTTGTGAGGAGTTCATCATCTTCGGGGTCAAAGCCATTCAGAGAATTGGACATGAAGAGCTTGAATCCAATGGCTCCGCTTCGAGTGGTCGCAGCATTCTTCGATTCGCTAGTGCAGAGAAGCGAGTAGAAGGCGGCGTTCACATAGATCTTTCCCTGAGCCATCTTCATCCTTTGCTCAAGCGCCCGTGGACTCCCTGTAGGGGGATCATTACTAGGCATATCCGCAATCGAGGTTACACCCCCCATAGCGGCAGCCCTACTTCCTGAGGAGAAGGTCTCTTTGGCAGAGAGAT
>CAZBVH010000027.1:0-17722 GCA_964495315.1 uncultured Candidatus Bathyarchaeia archaeon
AACGATAGGTCTGCCGGCAGCCATCGCTTCCAAGTGGACCCTGCTGAGGGGTTCCGGCCAGATCGACGGTGAAGCAACAAGATCAGCTAGGCGGTATAGCTTCAGCACAGTCTCATGGTCGACATGCCCTAAGAAGAGAATAGAGTCTGCCAGTCCTTGGCTTGCTGCTCTCTCTTTCAGGACCGGTTCAAGAAGCCCTTCCCCAGCAACGATGAGCTTCGCATCTCGGATCCTAGTGAGCACACGACTCATCGCACCCACGAGGACGTGAATCCCTTTCCCCCAGGACAATCGTCCGACGTATAGGACTACCTTATCACCGCTTCTAAGGTTGAACTTCCTCCTTAGCGCCTCCAGTTCTGCCACGTCTCCCGCCTTCGGATGATCTAGTAGGGGAACGATATTCGGAACGACAGCAATCTTCGCGGCGTCGAATCCGGACTGAACGTATACGTCTTTCAGCCCATTGCTTACCGCCACGATCTGGTCAACCCTCTCCAGGAAGTACCTCAGACTTCCGCTGTTGATTCTCGCGTAGAATGCAAGGGGCAACCATCTCAGCGCCTTCGACAGTGTGCTGCCCTTCAGATCGTACAGTTTTTGGAACTCACATGTGCACTTCAAGAGTCTGAGGATACCGCAGTCGACACCTATCTTCGTCTCTCCTTTCAACGTGCATACGGCGAACTCGCAGAGGGGAAGTGTATCTCTGACCGTCGCGAAGACTGGAACACGCTTACTGCGAGCCGCCAAGGCGCTTCCTGGGGTCGAGTACTTGTTCTGCGCATGGAGAAGGTCTAAACCAGCCTGCTCAACGTACTGGGAGATCGCCCTGTAGGACCAGAGGTAGAAGAACGGGTTCCCGACGATTGCGTGACGTTTGATGGCGGACTTGAACGGGAAGAGGTAGTAGTAGGTCGTGAACCCGTCCATCTTCACGGGTCCTTGAGGACCTGAGAAGCTAGGCGTCAAGACATGGACCTCAACGCCCTCTCCACTCAGAGCTTGAGCGAGGAGCTGGGTACTGATCTCTGCTCCCCCCATGACGGCTGGGGGGAAGAAGTCGGAGACCAAGCCAACCCTCATCGCGTGCACCATTTTATAAAGGATCGAAGCCAGATACCGAGAACTCAGACTATTAACCTTCTACGGTGGCTGTCTTGAGGTTTTCTGTCTGCAAGACCCCGCGCAGAGTCATCCTTGACAGACAGATAGAGGAGGTATCCAGACACCTCAAGGGAACTATCCTAGACCTCGGCTCGGCTGAAAGCCCCTACTCCTCCCTGACGGGCAGAAGACTGCCTGTGGATATCCGCCCCTTCCCAGGGGTCGAGATCCTGGCGGACGGAGGCAGCCTCCCCCTCAAGGATTCGAGTGTATCAAACGTGCTCTGTACCGAATTGTTAGAGCACGTCTTGAGACCTGAAAAAGTCATCGCGGAGATACACAGGGTCCTAGACCACGGGGGGATACTGATTCTGACCGTCCCCTTTCTCTATCCTCTCCACAGAGACCCGGTCGACTTTCACCGATTCACTGAGGACGGACTTAGGGCGACGCTTCGGGATTTCGAGGTGTTGAACGTTCTTCCGCAGGGCAAGACTTTCACAGTGGTGGGCTTGATGGTTCATGTGGAAGCGGAGACCTATCGACTTCCATTACCCCTGAAGTTGTGTGTCTGGTTGATGGCTCACGTGATCTCATTCTTCGACACCTTCATCCCACAGACGGGGTGGACAACAGGATACCTTGCTCTCTGCAGAAAACAGCGGTAAGATGCACCCTTTCTAGACCGGAGCGGTTGTCATCTTCTCTCTTTCTCCGAGCAAGCAAGATCCGCCATCAGGTTCGCCTCTTTCGTGAGCAGCACCTTTAGATCATACTCTTCTTCGATCAGCTTTCGAGCGTTCTCTCCTAGTCTCCCTGCAAGTCGCGGATCCTTGAGGAGCCTTCTCACCGCATTCTCGATGCTCTCAGGATCTGTATCGCAGAGTATGCCGTTCTGCCCGTCAGTAATAATGTCTCTCGTTCCCTCCACATTGGTGCCGACGACCGGCAGCCCGCAAGCCATCGCCTCCAAGAGTACCTTGGGATGACCCTCGATCAAGGATGGGATTACAAAAACATCCGCAGCATGGTAATACCTCCCCAGCTGATCGTGAGGAACATAGCCCTCGAATCTAACGTTCAGCCCTAGTTCCTTGGAATAGTCTATGAGTTGTCCACGAAGAGGCCCTTCACCGACGATGGTGAGTTCTACCCTCTCCATGTTCTGGACTGCCTTTAGTAGGGAGAAGAGGTTCTTCTGCTTTGTCAGCCTGCCGACAAAGAGGATATTCCTATTCGATCCCTTCCCGGGTTTTCTTCTCCTTGTCTTCGTGAAGAAGTCTAGGAGCACGCCGTTTGGGATCAGCCACACTTCTTTCTCCGGGGTCTGCCGCTTGACACGCTCTTCCAGATCCTTTGTTGTGACGATGACTCTCGCCGCGAGAAGCAGCCCGATCTTTTCCTTCAGTTCTGTGAGTAGGACGATGAGTGGTGATCCGCCCTCGATCTTTGCGAACTCCCGGTATCTGTACTGGTAGGTTACTACAACTGGTTTCGCGTAGAGAAGTGAAGCGATGATGCTGGGAATTATCGACGGGAGGAAGAGACCTAGAACCCTGTAGACGTCGGATTCCGTCAGTTCTCTTCTGAAAAGGAGGGGAGCTATGAAAGGGTGAAGCAGTCTTCCCGCCGGAAGATCACCCGTGTGCAGGTGGAGGCACTTAGGTGGAAGATGCCCTTGCATCTCATCCTTGTCTCGGGTGATGACGTAGACTCTGCTGAACCGGGCAGAGTACGACTTCAAGTAGAATAGGAGCCTCGGCAACTGCCCGTTTCTCGACATCTCCTCAAGCGATGTGTCCATGAAGAGAGCTAGGTTCAAGGCGATCACTCAACGGTCTTCGATGCACTGTTTGTAGAGCTGAATGGTCTTGGAGGCAATCCTTCCCCAGTCGAAGCTGGATGCCCTTCTCCTTCCCGCACGGCCCATCCTGAGCCTCAGCTCTGGGTCCTTGAGCAGACCCAGAATCGCCCGGGCCAGTTCTGAAGGGTTCCTCGGAGGAACCAGAATCCCCGAATCAGGTCCTACGGTCTCAGGAATCCCGCCCACCTGCGTAGCCACGACGGCCCGCTGCGAGGACATCGCCTCCAAGAGGACGATCCCCTGAGCCTCGTAGTTGGATGGAAGGACGAGGAGATCGCAGGCAGCATAGTACTCGGGGAGATCCTCATAGGGTACCTCCCCCGTGAAGATCGTGCACTCCGAGATCCCCAGCTCACGACTCATCCTTTGCAGGTTACCCCTCTGGCTGCCTTCGCCACATATCACGAGATAGGAGTCGGGGGATTCTCTCCTTATCTGACTCATCGCCTGTAGCAGGTACGGTATCCCCTTCCGGTCTCTGAGACCTCCCACAAAGAGGATTACCTGCTTCTCTTCAAGCCCAAGCCTCCGGCGGACCATCTCGCCGTCAACTTTAGGGTTGAACCGTTTCACATCAACCCCATTCGGGATAACGGATATCCGATCACCGTCGAGACCGTAGTGCTTGATCGCCTCAGCCTGATTCTGCCCACTAACCACGATAACCCTGCAGGCATTCTCGCAGGCACGCCTCTCCGCGTAGGCGAAGAGAGGCCAGAAGTACTGGTACACCCAAGCATCTCCACTCAACCTCAGCTCAGCACCTCTCAAACCTTCCCTCTCACCCATCCAGGTCCCGTGCAAGGTCTGGATGAGAACGGAGTCCGGAAAGTTCTCCCGATAGGTGAAGAGGCAGCCGAGCCACTGACCGTGAACAACGTCGAATCCTCGGCTCACATGTTCCCTTTCCGCTTCCGCAGCAGCTCTTCGGTAGTACAGGATTGTGCTGAGCGGAAGGCTAGGAGGCTTCAGCCTCACTATGTCTATGCCCTGCAGCTCCTCTCTCTCTTTTTGAGAGCCGATAAGTGGAGTGATGACCTTGACCTTGTTGCCCTGGTCGACCATCGCCTTCGCGAGCTCATACGTGTGCACTCCAACCCCGCCGAAGGACGGGTAGAACTGACCGGTTATGAAGCAGATCTCCAGTCCCATCTTCTCCGGAACCTCTTTCCTCCTCGGTCAAGCGAGATGCGTAAATGCAGATTCTTGGAGACAGCGTCCTATTATCAAAGGCTTCCCGTAGACCGCTTTAACTCCCTTACGGCTCGACCACAGCCGAAGGCCAGGATGCCCCTGAGCCCGAGAGACCCTGAGCTTAATGCCGATCCGCTCAGCATGAGATACTCACCTACCCTGTCCATCCTCTTTGAGAGAACCCGCTGCATTCTCTGGGTGTTGAGCCCAAGCCTTGACAGCTGGAAGGGAACCGGACCGATGAAGTGCAGGGACCCCCGGAGATTCTTCCAACCGTCCCCTGTGATCTCAGAGTCGGCTGAGAACTCGCCGACGCCCGCATGCCAAGACCTCAGCAGGTGCGGTATCTCCGTAGGAGAGAAGCCGGCTATCCGCGCAATAACCGAGTCCACCGCTACAGGATCGAGCCCTGCCATGATTATGCCGAGCTCCTTCCTGTCTCCTCCCGTCGGCCCCAATCCTTCCATCGCAACTATCCCGTCGACGATGGAGAGGTCTGGCCGGACTATCAGGTTCAATGCGGCGACGATGTCTGGCAGGAACGGATGGTACGTCGCCTTATACTGCTGGGGAAGGCAGCCAAACTGGTTCTTCAGGATCCCGCTTATTCCCTCAAAGTGATGGGTCTTGAGCTTGGCTACAGAGACGAATCCATCCGCCTCGAAGAATATCTCAGCTATCTGGATCTCATCGTAGAAGGAGGGAAAGGGCATCTTCACCCTCCTTCGAGGAAGCTTGCTGAGGTTTACCGTTTCGACCTCCTTCTCCTCGGCGAGTTCACTGTAGCCGAGGGCTTCGAACTCCTTCTCAGCGCTGGCTGCCCAGTGATTCGACTCGATGATGGAGATCCTCGGACTCGCATCCCTCCTCAAGTAGTCAATAAGACTGGCAACCACCCTCGGATCTGTCGTCGCCCCCGCCTGGCAGGAGATCAGGTCGCATAGATTCGGCTTGATTAGGATGTGATCCTCATCCCTAGCACGGTATCCTCCCAGCAGGTCTATCGCCCTTCCTACTGCAACAGGGATGCCGGATCTCTTCAGCTTCACAACGGAGACCTTGGAAGACCTATTCCTTACTGGGGAGGGAAACAATTCCGGGTTCCTACTTCTCCATAGGAGAAGCATATCACTTATCTTTAAGCGTTGACCGAACCACCAGGGCAGGCGAATCTCATTTCAACGTATTCTTTTTAGGCGAACGGGGTCCAACGTTAAGGCAACCACTAGATGATGGGTGTCTTATGGCTCAAGTGCGATTCGGCATCGTAGGCTGCGGAGCAATCGCGACCCTCCACCACATCCCCAACCTGAAGCGGACTCCTGGAGCCGAGATAGTGGCTGTTGCGGACAAGGATAGGAGAAGAGCTGAAGAGACCGCATCCAAGTTCGGAATCCCTCAATCGTACGTCGACCATGAGAAGCTGATTGATAAGGCTGATATTGACGCATTGGTCGTCTGCACGCCCACGAAATACCATGCCTCAGCAGTTATCGACGCACTCGAAGAGAAATGCCATGTCTTCTGCGAGAAACCGATGTGCCTGACCCTGGAAGAAGCGGACAGAATCATCCGATCAGCAGCCGGATCAAACTCAAGGTTCATGGTAGGCTACAACCTCAGATTCACAAACCTCTTCCAAGAAGTCAAGGATATGGTCTCCCGAGGCGAGATAGGGAAGCTCGTCCAAACTGAGTGCAGCTTCTGTGTTCCTGGACCCAAGAAGTGGCCGGCAGCCACAGACTTCTACCAGCGGAAAGACCTCGGAGGCGGCGCACTCTTCGACTCTGGCTCCCACGCAATCGACCTCCTCAGATGGATCGCAGGCGAGATTGCCGGGGTCTCAGCGAACGTCTCAACCGAGAAACCGGAGACTGATATTGATGAGGCTGCCTCTCTCCTTCTAAGGTTCTCAACCGGGACCATAGGCGTCCTAAACGCTTCATGGACCTCTCCCTGGCCTGTCGTGAAGATCGAGCTCTACGGATCGAAGGGTTTGCTCTTCGCCAACTTCCCTGAGAACCTGCTCTCCAGGGGAGGAATGATATCCCTTCACAAGCATCGAGGCATCGCGTTCAAAGAAGGACTGATCAAGATGGAGGTCAAGGAGACCAGTACGATGTACCAGAAGGAGATCCTCCACTTCTTGGACTGCATCCATAGCGGTTCTAAACCCTCGGTGTCCGCTGCCGATGGAAAAGCCGCTGTAGCCGTAACCTTAGCGGCTTATGAATCCGCTCAGAAGCGGAGAGAGATCTCCGTCTAAGCCCGTCCTAGCCAGTCTTTCTGCTGATGTAGACGTATTCGTGCATCCAGTATCCAGGCAGACGGTTGAGGAGCAGCGCGATCTCACGTAGGACAGGAAGTAGGTTCCTGTTCAGCCTGTAGTAGAGTATCCAGTCAAAGTCGGCTGAGACGATCCGCCTACTCACTATCTGCACCCCAGATTGGCTCAACATGGATTCTAGACTGGGACCACTCATTGCCCGATCTGGTGGCTCAAAGGACCGGTCGATGCTGTCCGTGTGGAGGCCTTCAAGACCCTGCTTCATCGCCTTCCTACGATGGCCCAAGGCGCGCAACCCCAGTTTCACGAAAGACCAGAGGGGAGGGAAACCCCATATGGGATCCTTCCATTCCTCTCTCGGCGCAATCAAGAGGAGGACCCCCCCTATTCTCATAACGCGGACCATCTCACTCATCGCAAGCCTCGGATCATGCGTGTGCTCTATCACGTGGCTTGACAAGACAATATCGAACTGCTCGTCGGGAAACGGGAGCTCCTCCGCCGGGCACTGGACCGGGTGGAAACGCGCCCCCTTCAGCCGCCGGTTTGCCTGTTTGAGCAGGGTCTCGGAGATATCGTTACCGAAGAACTCTGGACTCGATGAGCAGACCTCGTTTATCCTTTCAACAACGAGTCCCTCCCCACATCCACAGTCTAAGACCTTCAATTCATCCTTGCCTTGGAATAGCTGCCTGTACGCCTCATCAAAGAAGTCATGTCTCACCTCCAGTTGAAGCCTCCTGACTTCTGCGGGAACGTTGTAGTATACGGTGAGCGCATGATCTTGAAGGCTAGGATACTCCCTATAGACTGACCGATAGACCTTCTCGTAGATCTCCATGTGTTCCCTGAGGGATCGTGCTCTTCTAGGCATGAGTAAGCCCTTCAACCCACGCCTCTAACAGTCCCTTAGGAATAGAGGCGAGGATCCGTTCTCTTGTTCTGCAGGTCAAGATTGCTCTAATGCACGCGTTAATCTTATCTAGATATCGAGGGATTTACGTTCGGAACCGCGCCCCAGTTCGAGGAAGAGAGATGTCCAGCAGCCCTTCGAGCTTTCAGTCGGAACCGACAAGCCTCTTCTTCCTGATTCTAAGCATCTCAGCCGTCATCGCCTTCCTCGGAACCTATCTCACCACCCCGAAGATAATGGAGCGACTACGCTACCGCAATATCACGGGCATCGATCTTCACAAGAGAGATAGACCGGTAATCCCGACGATGGGCGGAGTCACGATCGCCGGCGGCTACTTCGTCGGCACACTCTTCCTACTCGCAGTATTCAACGATCTGCTTGCCCCGATCTCGGCAGCCGCCTCCAGCATCCTGATGATCTGCATGATAGGAATGATAGATGACATACTGGATCTCAGCCAAAGGACACGGGTCTTTCTACCGATAATCGCTTCCCTGCCGTTGATGGTGGCAGCCAGCGCAGAACGGACAATGCTGATCCCGCTCGTCGGACGGGTCTCGCTGGGCATACTCTACCCGTTGATAATAGTCCCTATTGGGGTCGTCGCCGCATCCAACCTGACAAACATGCTCGCTGGTCTGAACGGACTTGAGATCGGGATGGGAGCCATCGCCGTGTCCTCGCTCATCGTCTCAGCCTGGATCTCCGGGAAGTGGACCTGTATGCTGATTCTCACGCCCATGCTCGGGGCACTACTCGCCTTCCTCCGTTACAATGTGTATCCCTCTCAAGTCTTCCCAGGAAACTCAGGAACATATCTGATCGGAGCGGTGATCGCCGCCGCCGTGATTCTCGGCGACATGGAGATGATAGGTGTAATCGCCCTCCTGCCCTACATCGCAGAGTTCTTCATCAAGGCGGGAACATCATTTCAAGGCGAAAGCTACGGGACTCTGAACCGAGACGGAACCCTGTCCCCAACGAACCCGAATCATGTCGAGTCCTTGACACACCTCATCATGAGGCTTGGGAAGAGCACGGAGAAGGAGATCGTCGCTCGCTTCTGGCTGCTCGAGGCATTGGTCGGCGCCCTCAGTGTTGTCACGGCATACCTTAGCCTATACTACTTCATCTTCAAGCCGTGAGCCATGCGAGTCAAGGCTACGCAGAGCCTACCTTACCCCGAGTTTCTTGTTGAGGCCAGCCTGAAAGATGGATGTTCCGACAAGGGTCCTGTGAACTCTTCGAGAGACCTAGCTTGGAGATAGAAGCGAGAATCTTTTATCGAACGGTCCTAATAGCGCAAGAGATTTGGCTATAGTGTGGTTCCGTAATGTATCTGGAGTGATCGACCTTGACAAAGATCTTAGGACTCTCACGGGATGAGACAGCGAGATTAGTCCATGAGGGAAATGTGTCGATAACCGTTGTCGGGCTTGGCTATGTTGGTCTCCCGCTCGCAACCCTCTTCGCACTTGAGGGAGCGAAGGTATTCGGATGCGATGTGGACCCAGAACTCGTTAAGATGGTGAACACAGGAAGATCACGGATCATCGAACATGACGTCTCTTGGCTTCTCGATGCAGGTGCAAGGACTCTCAAGAACACCTGCCCGAACTGCGGGATTCAGCTCTTCGAGCACCAGCAAGAGGTCTTCTGCCCCTCTTGTGGCAGGCTCGCTATCATAGACGCGTATGGGGCGAGATTGGAGCCGAGACACTCCGAGATCCACAGATCCCTCATCAGCAAACGGGTGTCACTCCAATCTTTGCTTGAGAAGGTTGTTGCCGCCGGCAGACTCACAGCCAGAACGGATACCGCTTCAGCCGTGACTGAGTCCGATGTCGTACTCGTAGCAGTCGGCACCCCACTAGGAAACGGATATATCCCGGACAAGTCAGCCATAACCGCCGCAAGCAGAGCTACCGCCCAGGGGTTAAAGGTGGGAGACCTCGTCGTCGTGAAGAGCACGGTACCACCAGGCACAACCGAGGGAGAGGTCAAGCCGATCTTGGAAGAGGGATCAGGTCTCAGATGCGGCGAGGACTTCGGGTTAGCACACATGCCGGAGCGGATAAAGGAAGGCTTTGCCCTCTACGAGTTCAAGACCATTCCCAGGATAGTTGGTGGCGTCGATAGGAGGAGTGCTGAGGCAGCGGCCTCACTCTTCAGCGTCTTCCCAGCACCCATTCACCTGGTCGGAGAACCCTCAGTATCGGAGACCGCTAAGCTATTCGAGAACACGTATCGAGACACAAACATAGCACTTGCAAATGAGTTTGCAGTCATATGCGAGAGGATTGGAGTCGACGTTATGGAGGCTATAAGAGCAGCGAACACCGACCCGAAGACACACCTGCTTACGCCAGGATTAGTGGGAGGCTACTGCCTCCCAAAGGATCCCTATTTCCTGGTCAATGAGGCTGCAAGGAACGGTTACACCGCGAAGCTCATACAAGCTGCTCGCAGAGTCAACGAAGGGATGCCTGATCACGCGGTGAACCTAGTCATCGAGATCTTCGGTAAGCTGGGAGTTACTATCAGAGACTCGAAGATCGCCCTGCTCGGTCTCAGCTTCAAAGGCGACAGCGGCGACTTAAGAAACAGTGCTGCGATTCCAATCGCCCGGAAGCTGAGGACTCTGGACGCCGAGGTCTGGGCCCACGACCCACTAGCCGAATTCGAGGAGTTGAAAGGGAATCTCCCCGACGTAGTCTTTTCAAGGGAGCTGGAGAAGGTGGTCTCTGGATCAAGATGCGTCGTAATCACAACAGACCACTCAGAGTACAGGTCTCTGCAGCCGAGAACCCTAACTGCAGAGATGACCCTTCCCGGCGGCGTAGTCGATTGCAGACATGTCTTCGAACCTAAGAGCTTCACCGATTCCAAGCTTCTCTACAGAGGACTGGGACACCCCCTCTCTTTGTAGGGACAAACTAGCCTGCAGGAGAGATGCATCGCATTGTTCGCTTGGTGCAGTTCCTCTTTTTGTCGTCCTCGCGAACTCCCACTCCTCTACGAGTGACTTTCTCCTGATCTTAACATCATAGTATGCCAGAGTCCATGCGAACACTCTGAAGAGGCATAACGATAAGAAATAGAAGACCTCCCGAGGATTCCTACAATATTTCAACCCGTTGATGAAGCCTTCTCTCCCTTCTTGAAACAGCGACCTGTCTCTACGACCGAACTGTTCCTCGATCTGCAGAAACCCTGCCAAGGTTCGTCTCTTCTGCCTCAGGAAGTCCCAGACCGACTCAGGAAACGTGACCTCGACAACCGCGTCGGGCACATAGCCGACCAGGTAGCCTTTCTCCCTGACCAGCAGCCCCATAACAGCATCATCCGCAAGAAGCCCTTCAGGAACCGTGTCTATCACCCCGGATCTGATCGCGCAGAGATATCCAGTCAGGTGAAAGAAGGTATTGTTCACGCAGGCCTCCGTTCTCTGAACATCTGCAGTATCGTACAGAAAGTGTGCCCAGAAGCCGGACATACTCCCCCTATCGTTTGTGGGAACGACCTTTCCACATGCCGCTCCCACCTCATCGTCCTTGAATGCCTCAACTATCCTCCTCAATGCTCCCTTCTTAACCAGGACATCTCCGTCGGTAAGTGCGATTATCTTTCCGGACGCGCTTCGCAGTATTCGATTGAGGGCAGCGGGCTTTCCCCGCCTCGTCTCTTCTTCTAGAAGCTTGATCTTGGAGGATCCCCTCGCATAGGACTTTACGATGTCTACGGTTCGATCCTCCCCTCCAGCCACAACGATGATCTCAGAGGATCTAGGGCTCTCCTCGATCAGAGTCTTAAGCACTCTACCGATGGTTTCCTCTTCGTTGTATGTGGTAACACCTATCGAGAGAGCCGGATCCAAGACATCTCAGCCGTTCTGATATTCTCGGGAACCTGTTAACTTATTGTTTGGCTCGATGGTATCTTCTCCGCTGTAACCTCGTTCCTCATATACTCCTCCCCACATACTTAGAGGACTAGGCAGGAGGAAGCGACGAGGCAGTCCGGTGCGGGATGGAATATCAGCGCACAAGATGTGGAGTCGGCGGATGGGGCATAGGACTCTTGAGCTTGACTGCCTTCTAGATGAGCTTGAACCAATCGCACCATTCTCTTCAAAACACTTTTCTGCGGTAGAAAGAGAAGCTACGCCGAATCGCCAATGTCCCACGGGGAGCCCTCAACGTATTCGCACTTTGGTCGAGGTCAATCTGATGGTAGGACCATCCGACAGATCGAGACTCAGGCGCATCTTTCTGTTCCCCTACGAGGATTGTTATACATTCTATTCGTGGCTAGTCTGATCTTGAAGCTTATCCTGACAATCAAGTTAGGTCCTCTTGGACTATTTTACGGCGCGAAAGGAGGACTATGGCACGCGATGACAATGGTTGGCTATTCTGGAGAGATTGGCTACCGTGAAAAGACCGCATTTCTAAGACCGTATCTAGCTTCCATCTTTTTCCGCCTCGACTTGCCAGTCGAGTTGTATATGTATCTGATTGTGTTCCTCTCTGTTATTGTTCCAGTACTCGCCCATCGTTTAGTAAAGTATGGTCTAGGGGAGCAGGTTGCTCTCTTGACACTGGTGTTGATCAGCTGCAATTGGTCCTGGACATTCTGGTCATTCTACTTGGCACCAGCAGAGACAACCCAGGTCATGCTTGGAGTTCTGACTCTGATACTACTTCAAGAAGGAATTAGAAGTGCCAAAGGAACCTTCATCGTCACATTGTCGGGCTGTGTTCTCGGACTCGCTTTCCACACCAAGATTCAGGCCGTAGCAATGGTTCCAGTCGCATTCGCCTTACTCTATCTAGAAAGGAAGAGAGTCGACCGGAACACTGTTCTCATGTTCTTGTTCGGTTTTCTCTCCGTCATGCTGTTCCTGATCCCAGTTTCTGCTTCCTACTCCCATTTCTTAGATCTCACATCTCTAAACCCTCAACGAGGATTGAGCATCACTCTCCCTGAATTCTTCAGTGCAATTATCTCAAACCTCCTGAGGATACCTTACGAGATCTCACTTTTCACACTCATATTCGCCGTCATGGGTCTCGCGAAACTCCTCAGAGAAGCACGAAGTGAAACTATCTCCTTGCTGTTGTGGTTTGGATCCTATTTCCTCCTCTATGCGCTCATAAGCACAAATCTCAAAAGCAACTTGGGATACTACTCCCTGAACTGGCTAGTACCGCTCCTCGTCTTCGCCGCGGTGGGTATGGACGAACTGATGCGTCGATACCCGTCAACGCTGACACAGCTTCTAGTATTGGTAGCAGTACTCTCGACATACGTCGAGGGACCCTTGCCCTTTGTGAGGTTGGAGCATGCATTTCCCTTCCTGGGACTGAAGGATAGCACGGTATGCTATCAACGTCTTGTCACATGGATGACCAAGCTATCAGGAAAAGACCGTCTGTTCTATGACGCTATGCTAAACTTTACCCCAACAGTAAGACTCATTCCAGCCGATCTGTTTCTGGCAGTCTCTCTACTCCTTCCACTATCTGTCTCCTTCCTCTCGAGCGACCCCTCGCCTTTCAGGGAATGGAGATCAAGAATCGTGACCCCAAGAGCTGAAAAAGGAGATAGACCGACAGAAAGGTCGGATAAAGAGCGTCACGGGAGCAAGTGTCGTTGAATTCGGCACTGTCGGACAGATCTTTGCCAAGAGCCATCGTCACGTACGCCCGGAACAGGATAGCCTACGTCAGCATGAGGAGCCTGGCAAAAAGAGGCGTGAAGGTGACTGCTGCGGACTCCGTTCCGCTTGCTATGTCCTACTTTTCACACTACTGTTCAGCAAGGTTCAAGTACCCGGCCCCGTTCACAGAACCGCGCAGGTTCATTCAATCCATAGTCAAGTACACCGAAGGCAACTCACCGTGCGTTCTGCTTCCAACCCACAACGAGATCTTTGTCTTGGCAAGGCACATGGATGAACTCGAAGCAAGGGTTGAGATTCCTATCGCCCCCTATGAAAGTCTGGTCAGGGTTCATCTCAAGGATAGGCTCTTAGATCTCGCGGAGAGAAGCCGTGTAGTCACACCAGCCACATGCCTCCCAGAGAGCCTCCGAGAAGTACATAGGTTGACTGCGGATCTGAAGTATCCAGTCATGATAAAACCCCGATCAGGATATGGCAACCACGGGGTGGAATATGTCAGCTCAAGGTCAGAGTTATTGCCCAAATTCCTCAAGACCATCAGGTCGCTTCGTTTGCTCCCCAACAACTACCCGATCATCCAAGAGTTTATTCCCGGAAAGAAGGTTGCAGTGATAATGTTGATGAACAGGGGTAGGCCTAGAGCCAAGTACTCTTATACTCACCTGAGGACGCTACAGCAGGTAGGAGGAACAGCAACTCTCAGGACCGGAATAGTAGACCCAAAGGCAGAAAGAAGTCTAGAACGACTTCTCAAACATGTTCATTGGCATGGTCTCGCTCAGGCAGAATTCGTCATAGAAGAATCAACCCAAGAACCGTTCATAATTGATGTCAACCCGAGATTCTCCGGGTCAATATACCAGGCAATATGCGGAGGGGTAGACTTCCCCCTCCTACTCTATAGAATGGCTGTCAACGGCGATATCGAACCCATCAAGGAAGGGGAAATCCGCTGTAAGACAAGATGGCTCTGGGGCGATTACTGTAGGTTGCTCAGAGAATTCATGCATGGTCCTAGCAAGCTTGAGACGCTGCAAGAATTCTTTCAATTCGCCGAGCCAGACACATTCTATGATGATCTAGATAGATCGGATCCGATGCCTTTTCTTGTATCCCCTCTCCCGAATTTGATCCAATTTCTGAAAACACGCACCTTGGATCCACCTTCCCCTTTCCTTCAGTATGCGCTTGATTGATCTTAACTCACGTAGGGCAACGGTATGAGGGGGTGTCTATCTGTTCATCGCCCAAGCCATCCCCACGGACACCTCTGCAAATGAGTTGGACGCCAATTCTGAACCAGATTGCGCGATCGTTCTCAGTCCTGATGGAAAGATCCTTTTGGGTCAGAAATGCTCTATGAACAGCCTGTCCTTTATTCTTTGGTCTCGATTAGATCCTCATAGATTCCTTTCATCTGCTCTGCTAGTCGATCATAGCAGAACCTCTCGACCTTCCGTCTAGCCGCATCACCCATTTCTCTGACAAGACTTGGATCTTCCAACAGCCCAACTATGGATTTTGAGATCGCGGCAGGGTCTCCATAGGGAACAAGCAGCCCCTCTACTCCATGCTCTACCTGAAAGGGTACTCCGCCAACGTCTGTCGCAACCACCGGCTTGCTCTGCGCCATCGCCTGAAAGACGCTCTGACTTGTCCCTTCATAGCCTGAAGGCAGACAGAAGACATCACACGCGGCGTACGCCTGAGCCTTCTCATCCACGTCGTAGATTGGTCCAGTGAACCTTACATTTCTCGATACATTCAAGTCGCCAGCAATCTTCTCTAGGTATGGCTGATAGCCTTGGTCATCAGGACCAACTAGGACCAAGGTGGTGTCTGGGATCCTAGCCAGAATCTCTGGCAAGGCCCTGATCAAGTATTGTGGTCCCTTCATCGGATGCAGCCGACCCAAGAACAGAATAACATACTCTCCAGTGGAGTACTTCTCCCTGAATTCTTGCCCTGATACTTTCACCAGCTCGTCTCTTCGCACCCCGGAGGGAGTGACCACCATCTTTGACGGGTGTACGCCCATCTGCTCCAGTCTCCCGAGGAGTTGTGGAGCCCTCACCAGAACCTTCGATGCAGTGTTCAACACTTTTCCGGCGAGGAAGGTATCGAATAGATTCATCGGTATCTGCTTGTATAGGGGGCGGGGCACCATCGAGTGGACATCGAAGACCGTGACCAAGCTTGGCCTCCCAAGCACTCGCGCCACATCCGTGCCGACCAAGGTGTGGTACTGCGGGTAGTCGAAGAGATGTATGACATCAAACCGGTCCTTCATCAGCGCCTCTCTAAGCCCGCTCCAGACCTTCACGCGGTAACTGAGGTCCAGCGGGGTCCTGAACCGTTGAATCTGAAGCCCGTCAAGCTCCTCAGCCGGAAACGGAGGACTCCGGTCGGCACCCTTATCGGTCGTGAAGATGTGGACTTCGACGCCGAGCTTGACCAGTTCCCTTGAGAGGTTGAGGATGTACCACTCGACGCCCCCAGCCATGTAGGGATAGAAGTAGACGCTGGTCAAGACAGCCCTCAACTTGAAGCACCAGCCGCGTTTCCAGTCTGGTACTGGACCGACTCGTAGATCTCGAGGTACCTCCTCGCTATATTAGCCCACGTGAACCTCTCAAGGACACGCTTTCTTCCAGCCCACCCGAAGACTCTAATCCTCTTCTGATCTCGGAGAAGATCGTTCACTCTCGCTGCCAACGGGCTTGGATCCGCACTATCGACAAGATATCCTGTCTTGCCGTCTTCCACTATGTCCGGGAGACCTCCCACCCTGGTTGCGACGACCGGCTTTCCGCACGCCATCGCCTCGAGCACCACGCGTCCGAACGGCTCCTTCACGCTTGGAAGAACGAAGACATCGCACCCGGGATAGATCCTGCTCATCTCTTCGTTGGGAATCGGCTCCGTCAGCAACACCACATTCTTCTCCAAGTCAAGTTGACGAATCATACCTCGTATCTGGTCTTCAAGGGGACCCCCCCCAATGATGACCAACCTCAATGCATGGTACTCGTCTACTATCCATGGCATGGCTTGAAGCAGGTAGGTCAGACCCTTGTTCAGGTGGAGTCGAGCCACAGTCAGAATCACCCGTTCACCCTCGATCCTCACCTTCTCAGATAAGACCTCCTCCTCAGTCGGCCTGAACTCATCCGGGTCGATGCCGACCGGAACCACCTCTACCCTCTCAGGCTCGGTCCCCAAAGAAACTAGGAACCCTTTAGCCGCGTTGCTGTGCGCAGTGATCGCCGCAGCTCCTTCACGGACACGCTTCGCGAAGGTTGAGGAGTAGAGGAGGTACGGAAGTCTCCAAAGCCCTCCTGGAAGGTAGTATCTCTCCTCGGACAGTATGGTGGGAGTGGCTGTTTCTCGTGCAGCGCTTGACGCGAGGAGACTGCAGTTCTGAAAATCTTCATGGACGTGGACGACCTCTGCGCCTAAGGACTTAATCTCTCGACCTATGGAGGGCATGAGGGGTTGTTCAAACCAGTCGATCAACGTCGGAAGATAAACCGCCTTAAAGTTCTCTAGGTCCTGCTCAACCCTGTCCCCGAGCCCTCTCCCTGAGACCTGAGGGTAGAACTTCTTCATCTTCCGGTTTGAGGTCAACAGCCGTACCTCATGCCCCAGATCGGCCAGGCTCTTGCATAGACCGTACTCGTTCTGCTTGTAGAAGGGCGTGAAGTACGGGACCACTATCGAGATCCTCATCTCGGCAGCCCATTCCACTTAGAGCACATCATCTCTCAACGCAATATCGATCATTGAAACACTATGTGTAAAGTCTTTGTGTCCATACACATCTAAGTATGAAGAAGCACAACAGAATACTATTCTCTTCACCAGCAGGGTTGCTCCTCCACTGGTCTCTCTTCCGTTGTTCGCTCAGCCGGGTTTCACGCTGGGCTCTAGGCTTCAGGCTAGTAATCCCATCTCTGCCAACTTGGCAATAATCTTGCCTACGTTCTGCTCGACGCTCTCTTTTTCTGTGTTCACGACCACCTCTGGGCTCAGCGGAGCCTCATAGGAGTCCTGAATTCCTGTGAGATCGGTTATCTCCCCGCTCAACGCCCTCTTGTAGAGCCCCTTCGGGTCTCTCTTGACGCATATCTCAAGCGGACATTTCACCCAGACCTCAACGAACCTTCCTATCTCTTTCCTAGCGTATTCCCTGAATGACCTGTATGGGGATATGAGTGCAACGATGACCGCAACGCCGTTCCTCGACAGCAGTTTTCCGACGTAGACCACCCTCCTTGCATGTGTCTCCCTATCGCCTTTGCTGAACCCTAACTCTGGACTCAGGCTTCTCCTGACATCGTCCCCGTCAAGCACCTCGACCCGCAGACCCCTCCCGCGCAGTTCAGCCTCCAGTCCTCTAGCTATGGTTGTCTTTCCTGAAGCTGGAAGCCCCGTGAGCCAGACGACGAAACCTTGGCTCACCTCTCCCCTACCCCCTCGACCACTCTCCCTCGCATGTCAGGCGGGACACTGCATTCCATCAGTTTCAGGATGGTTGGTGCGACACCGAGGATGTCGACCTCTCCTAGTTTCGTTCCGTAACCCTGTTGCGGATCGTAGAGTAGGAATATTCCGTGTTGTGCGTGGACGGCATCATCGGGACCGGTGTCGTTCTCTGAGAGGTAGGGA
>CAZBVH010000028.1:0-17211 GCA_964495315.1 uncultured Candidatus Bathyarchaeia archaeon
TCTAGTACGGTCTCGTGGGCTCGGAGATGTGTATAAGAGACAGTCCTAAGATTGTCTCGTGATAAAAAGGTATGTCTCCTCGTCCCCGGAGACCCGTTCGTCGCTACCACACATGTCTCCCTCAGAATCGAGGCGGAAAAGGCTGGAATACCTACCAGAGTGGTACATGCGGCCTCGATAGCGTCGGCGATACCTGGTGCAATAGGTCTTCAGAGCTACAAGTTTGGTCGATCGGTAAGCATACCATTCCCCCAAGGTACGACACTGCCGGAGACTCCTTACATCGTCATCAGGGAAAACAAGGCTCAAGGTCTACATACTCTTGTTTTCCTTGATATCGACTTGGAGGGCTCCAAGTTTATGTCTATCAGTGAGGCCTTATCTGTTCTCCTCCAGCTAGAACAGAGACGCGGAGAAAGAGTAGTTGAAAAGAAGACGTTGGCGGTCGGTATGGCTCGGCTAGGTTCACCGGATGCAGAGATCTATGCTGGAAATATAGAAGACCTCTTGAACCATGAGTTCGGCGGTCCTCCGCACGTTATCGTCTTTCTGGGTGACCTTCATTTCTTGGAAGCTGAGGCTTTGAAGGTGTTCGCTCATCTAATTTGCGAGTCATCTTAAAGCACTATCTAGTATTTCAGGGGTCTTGGAGGACACGGCCAGGATGATTTAGAAGTCCGAGTTGACCGAATGTCTTTTCTTTCTTCTCTGAAACATGGGCGACCGCAGTCTTCTGAGGTTAACCTTTTTATGCTAAAAGCGCAACGAAAGTATCTCTTGTTCCATCGGTAATATATCTGTCTTAGATATCCTTAGATTCGCATGAGTTGAGGCAAGCTCCTTGTCACTCCCTCAAAGCAGTCAGTCAGAGGAGCCTTACTGGGTGAAGCTCTGCCTAAAGGAGCTTTTCCTAGCACAGCTAGAACGCCGTCCTTTGGACGTTACTGAACTCGCAAAGCGTACTGAAAAGCTCCATGAGTGTGCTGCGAAGGTTCTTTCAGATCTGGTGAAAATGGGATACGTTACCGAGACTCAAGAGGCTCTCCCTGCCAAGCCTGGAAGGAAAGGAATCCATCCTAGCCCAACGACACCAAGATTCTCCCTGTCCGAGAAGGGACGAAGTAAGCTTAGAATTGTGATGACTGGTGGCGTCTTCGATATCCTTCATGTGGGCCACCTAGTCTCTTTTGAAGAGGCTCGAAGTCTAGGAGACCTCTTGATCGTTGTGGTTGCCCGTGACGTGACAGTTCAGAGGCTTAGACATAGGGCGCCGGTCAACCGTGAAATTGACCGGATGAAGCTTGTCAATGCATTGTCGGTCGTGGACTTGGCAGTCCTAGGAGATGAGAGTGACTTCTTCAACACAGTTGAAAAGATCGACCCTGATATCATAGCAATCGGATACGACCAGAAGCACGGGATCGCTCAGTTGAGAGAAGAACTGGGGCTCCGTGGGCTGCGTGCCAAGGTCTTTCGTCTTAGGTCTCATGTCCCTGGGATAAAGTCGTCTAAGATTCTCTCCAAGATACAAGAGGTCAACTCTCTTTAGCTGAGATTATCCCACCTCTTCCTTGGACTGTTCTCCTGAGAACGCTGCAACCTTGAATCTGTCTCATTCTCTTCTACAAAGACCTCAAGTCTCACCATGTCACCGTCTCTGAGCCCTAGTTCCTCACGCAATCTCAACGGCGCTATGACTTCCAATGTTGAGCTTGTGTAATGGGTTCTATCGATGATGATTGCTGCGCCCTTCACACGTCCTTGGACGAGCACTTTGAAACACTTCACATCACCGCATTTCGCTCCATCTTTCGTAAATCCCTTGATAGCTATTGAAGATAAGGAATCCAGCCTCCTTCTCCTATGAAGAGACGACCTAGAAAGCCTGAGGTTCAGAGTCCCAGGGTAGGGGTCAAACCCGAGCCTTGCTTTGAACTGCTCCCTGTACCCGGTGAGGCAGACATAGTGTGCTCCCTCTCCTACTCCGGAGACTACCTTCCCCTCAATGGTTATCGTTCCCTTCCTCTCTTTCTCCAAGATCTATCTCCGCCCTCATCTTCAGCGGGTCTAATAACCCATCATGTCATGGATCTCGGCCATATTCCCTCTTTCTTGCTTCCCTGTCTCTTGTTGCGATCTGATGCGCTCTCCTCAGAGGTTCAGGCAGGCCGAATTCACGAGTACATCGCCTCACCACTTCTACCGCGTCTTGTAGAGAGATCAGATTTCCGACACTTACATAGACAGGCCTAGAGCCCTCCTTTAGTTCTATCGCGACTCCTACGGTCTTCCCGTCAACCTTTAGGATCTTAGTGTCTTCTTCTTGATCCAGTGTGACGCCAGTGAGCAGTCTTCTGGCTACTCCGATGCTTTTGATCCCTAAGACAACTCCTAGATGGCTAGCCAAGCCAAGCCCGAAAGGGTGAGCCAGTCCATGTCCATTAAATATGTAAGCATCTGCGTGTCCCTTCAGTTTGGCCAGTACCTTCCTGACAGGACTACATTCTCGGTAAGCAAGTAAAGTGGGAACGTAAGGGAACTTGTTTGTGGATATCGCGCTCTGCTCCTCGACAACCCTGAGGTCTGGGAGCCTCATCACGGCTGCTGCAGAGAAACAGAGTTTCCCCCAATACGCCACATCAACACCGGCTACCAGCCGGATTTCGTCAAGCTCACTCTGGCTTGGAATCTTGACTTTCTCCGAGAGGAGTCTCTGAGCCTTTCTCGCTATTGATATGGAGAAGTTCTCTGGGATAGGGAGAGCATGGGCGTATTCGTCCTCATCCTCAAGGTGAGGATTGTTTCTTCTTTGTTCCTTCATCTTGGTGGTCCTCCAAGATGCTTTGGAGTTCAACGAGCGATCTTTCAAGTGATCTCCTCCTTGCCTCCAACGTCACATCACCGCGTGTTACCTCGATGAGTCTCCTAGCATTGTCGCTCTTCTGTCTCAACCCTGGTGTTATCGCCGGGGCGGTCTCCAGCGTCATCAGCAGAGCGTAGATATCTTCCATGACTGTGAGGGCTTTCTCAGCGTTCTCGAAGTCTCCTGCCCTCATCGAGTCGAGGGCCAGTCTTCTCAACTCTCCCACGAAGTCAGCAAGGCCTAGGACGTATGGTATGGCTGGAACCTCGATGCTTTTCGAGTCCGGTATCTGCCCTGATTGCATATACTCAAGCAGTATCTTCGCTTCGGCAAATTCCTGGTACGGAGCATATACCATACCTGATCCTCCGAGCTCTCTCCACCCGGATAGAAGTCTCTCCATCTCCTCAAGCAAGCTCTTTGCCTCTTCAAGTCTCTTCTCGGCTTCAGGGAATCTTCTCCTGTGGGTCAACAGGATTGCCTGTCTAGCCATTCTTATGACGGTTCTTGAGGACTCGAGAACCTGCTCTCTTATCTCATCCTTGCTCTTGAGGTCTTCAACAATAGACTGTATTATCTCTTCTAGTTTCGTGGCTCTTCACTTTCCTTCAGTGATACTGATAATATGCAGGATTATCCTAAAATGCTTCTGACTCATTTGATGAGTCTTTTCGGCTTCTTGAGTCTCGCGCTTGCAAGGACAACCCTGCTGTCTCTCGACTCCGCTATCGGTCGATACCCTGTGAGGGAACATAGTTCCCCAGCGAACTGCCGGATCTCTTCGTGTTCTGGCATGTTCTCAAACTGTATTCGCCTTCTGGCAGAGCCGACGTAGACGACTCCCTTGCACTCGAAGTATAATGGGTCTGCCTGCTCTATCAGTTTCGCATATATCTTCGGGGATCTCATGTTGAGGTGTCTCGCCAATGTGAGTCTCAGTACTACTGGGCAGTCTAGGGAAGATATGAGTTCTAAGCTCTTATTGAGTCGGGTCCATGCGTCTGGAATGCTCGGCCTACAAGTCTGTTGATATGTCTCCTCGTCCGGTGCTGCGAGAGTGATGTACAGCTGGGTTGGCAGTTCTTCCATCTTGGACAGAACCTCTGGCATTGTGCCGTTGGTCACCAGGAACGTCGTGAACCGCCTGCTATGGAATTCCCTCAAAAGCCCCTCCAGCTTCGGGTATAGTGTTGGTTCACCTGCCAGGGATATGGCGACGTGTCTAGGGTTGAATGCTTCCAGATACTTCTCCTGGCTTACTCTCGGGTGATTCTTGTAGCCCGTGAGTATCTTCCTCTGGGCGAGCATGCATCCCTCGACGATATCTGCTGCCTCATCAAATCGGCTGTTATCCGTCTCGTCCCATTGGGTTGAGAGGTCTTGGAGTGCTTGTGTCCTCCAACAGAAAACACAGGCGCAGTCGCATCCCAGCCACGGGGTCATCTGGATACATTGTGAACTCTTAGTTCCAAAGAACTTCTCCTTATAGCATGCGCGCCCTCTCACCAGGCTTTCATGGAGCCATCTACATTTCTTCACAGCTGAATGACGACCTACCAGTTGATACTTTTGCTTCCTAAGTACATCCTTCAATCGGTCGGGCAAAATCCCGTACATGCTCTTTTTCTGAAGCACTTGCTGATCCCTTTGAAGTCTGATGGGAAGCACATGCCCATATCTGTGGGCTCAAAACAAGAGAGAAAGAACCTATAGTCCCTACTCCAGCTCCAGGACCTTCTCTTCTATTCCGCTCTCCTTTATGATTAGGACGTCTATTCCGTTACCGCTGAAGACGTCTCTCGATATGGCGGATTTCACTGTTCTGATCGCCAGCTTTTCCCCCTCTTCGACGGTGATGTTTGGCTTGTACTCGGATTCGAGTATTCCTATCGCTATCTCCGCGCCTGATCCTATGGCTGCATACTTGTCCTCGATGAGGGAGCCCACGGGGTCGAGAACGTAGATCTTAGGCTCTTCATCTATCCCACCAACGATCGTCTGCGTAATATAGGGTAGGAAGCGGCTCCCAAAGAGCATATTAGCCAGAGCCTTCGCCGCTGACCTCACGCGAATCGGTCTACCTACATCAAATCTGTATAGGTTTGCTTGGGCAGTGATCTGTCTCGTCAAAACCTGCATGTCAGAGATCAGCCCTGCACAGGCCGCTCCTATCCTGTCCGTGATCTTGAAGACCTTCTTTGCGGCTTTGCTCAACACAACATTTCCATAGGTGACCCTTTTCTCTGAGGCCAAGACTACCCCATCTGAGCATACCAAACCGACAGTTGTCGCACCTGGAAAGTATGACATTCTCTGACCTCCGGCCGAACCTTCGGCTCTTCTCTCTTCTCTTGCTGCAAGCGATTATTAAGTCTTCATGAAGAGTGGCTCCAATGGCAATAACGTAGGCGTCCCTGAGGGGGCTACCGAACAAGATCATCTGGGATCCGCGCGGGGAACCTGAAGAATATGAGGTCATCTTATTCGCAGGCGTGCAATCGGAAACATAATGATGCTCTTGATTTCTGCATCGTGAAGGTCGGAAGCGTTAATTCAATCGTTCAGACTTCGGCGTCAGAACGGTTTACCCCTCCACGCCTTGGCTTGCGTGTGACCGACATTAGAAAGAGGCGCATACTACCGGCGGAGACCGCATGGATGTCTCCTTTCCCCTCGATAGTTTCGCGGCTGCCCCAAACAACCGCAATGAAGAGCTTGTCTCCAGCGAACTTCTGAGCCTACTGTGAGTGGATTACGAGGGCAAGAAACGATATATATGACCGCCGCCGAGCCTCGGTCTTCGGGGTTCAGGCGTTGTCCGTGAAAAAGATAGTGACGTATGATGAGATACCCGACAAGAAAGAGATATTCCTGAGCGGACTCTCACTCTCTCACTTTCCTTTGCCCCAACTTGTCGAAGAAGCGAGAAGGTGTGATAGCAGGCTTACGAAAGAACTTGCCTTCTTCGCGTTGGGAGAGAAAGGAGAACTCCTGGGAAGAGCTGGTGTCGCGCTCACAAAAGTCGAGACAAAGGAAGGTGGACTTAGAGTAGGTGTAGTCTGGGGCGTAAGGACATCCCCTTGGAGGACGAAGGAAGGCGTAGCCAGGATACTCATGGATCACGTCCATGAGTATCTCAAGACCAAAGAAGTTGACGTCTTCTCACTCGGGGTCGCAAAGTACAATGTGGCTCATCAGCTCTACACAAAGATGGGGTACCGCGAAGTGGACGAAGGAATCAGACGCACCGCCCTAAAATGGGCTGATGAGAAAAAGGGAGGAGGATTGAGGGTCTCACCCTATTCCTATGGTGATGCGGAGCAAGTCCAGCAGATCATGAACAGGTCTAACGAGGGTTTGTATGGCTATACCTCTAGGGACATCGATTTCATCTCAAAGAGGCGCTTTCTCGGACATTACAATCCCGAGAATGTATCAGTCTATAGGGATGGTGACGAAGCGGTAGGCTACTGTGCGTTCCGATCGAAGTACCCTGTTGTCGAGATAGGTGAGATCCGTGCAATGAGCGAGGCAGAGTATCGATCCATGCTTGCAGAAATCGAGTGCGCTTTTGCAGGGCTGCCGATTCTGGTCTCAAATGGCTTCAGCATGAAAGAGAAGACGTGGCTCAGCAGAGCTGGCTTCACGGTCCAACCGGGAGACTACGGCACGGAGATGCTGCACGGACTTGGCAGACGATCCGCTCAAGATATTGGAGCTCTTCTTGGGGCGCAAGAAGGGCTATTCAGACAGCAGACGCTCTTCGATTCATTCTAGACTTTCTTGTGACTGATCTGCAGGTTTCCCTCTCTTCACTTGTTGCAAGCAATTATTATGCCTCCATTGGGGATGTCTCTATTGGAAGCGATACCCATGTTGCTGAGGGAGCTGTTGAATAAGATTATCTGGGATTCTCGCGAGAACCGTGAGTTCTATGAGGTCATCTTCATTCACCGGGGTGCTGCCGGCGACGCTAAGAAGATCTCAATGTCGCAGATCGTGAAGGTGGAGCGGTCATGGTTCAAGTATCTGGAGTCAGGGTCTGAACAACTCATCCCTCTCCACCGCGTCCTGTCCGTCACTAATCGCATTACCGGGGAGGTTCTCTGGTCAAAGTCTTAAGGGTATAAGCAAATCTACAAGTCGTTGCAGAAAGGTAAACATGTCAACGACTCGTCCAGATTCCCTCGTTGAAGTCGACGAGACAACCTGGAGGATTCGAGGATCTCCCCGAACTTGAGACGAGACACTCTACCCTGGGGCGAACATTGGTGCACTTGGGATCGGAATACTCTTTTAACTGCTTCATGCCAACAATGTACGTGTGACGGGTACTTCGCTGGGGATTTGCCTCAAACACCTATATGCAGTCCCGTCAGACAACTCTGAGTCGAAGACAGGTCCAGCAACAACCTTTAGTGGGTTAACCTGCAAGAGGATCTGTCTGCCTTGAGGTATCGGGTATTGGCCAAGAAAAGACGTGCGCTCTTCGTGGGTCGATTTCAACCTCTTCACAACGGGCATCTTGAGGCTGTCAGGAAGATTCTGGAAGAGAATGATGAGATAATCATAGTGGTCGGAAGTGCGCAGTCCAGCCATAGCTTGGATAACCCTTTCACGGCTGGGGAGCGGATACTCATGCTCAGATCTGTCCTAAGAGAGGAGAGGATCGATCTCGCTCGGTGCTACGTGATTCCGCTGCCAGATGCAGAGATGCACGCTGTCTGGGCTGCAAAGGTGATCGCCTACTGCCCTCCGTTCGATATGGTCTACTCGAATGAGCCGTTGACGAGAAGGCTCTTTGAGGAGATGGGCTTTCCACTCGGATCAATTCCCCTCTTCCGCCGCGAGGTCTATGACGCAACAGAGATCAGAAGGAGGATGCTGGCGGATGAGGAGTGGAGGTCTCTCCTTCCTTCCTGCGTCGTCAGTCTTGTAGATGAATTCGATGGGGTGGGGAGGCTGAAGGCTCTTTCCAAAAGCGACAAGAAAGGAGACTAGACCACTGAGATTCTGATCTCGGTTCCTTTTCCAGCACCAGTATGCTTTGATGCGTCTCCTTGGTTGACAGAGATCTCAAGGAATCCCGTACCTCCGACAGTCGCAAGCAGTTCCCCTGGCTCCCCATAACCGTAGGAGGATCGGATCATAATCGCCATCTTTCTGTCATTGAACTCGATAACTACTTGACCGCCGGCATTGATCTCTCTCAGAGCTTCAGCCCCTATGTTTGTTATCAGGTTTCCAAAGCTATCCCGAAGAAGGATCTGGCCTATAATCGTACCTTTTGATATGGTGGGCTTCGGCAACTGGAGCATGACGAAATCTTCGATCCTCGGTCCGATATCTTCGAATCTTTCTCCTCTCGCCAGATGTGCCGCTGCAGGAGCAAAAATGTCTCTGCCGTGAAAAGTTCTTGATACCTCTCCGACTTTGATCTTTTCGGAGATGCTTCTAACCTCAAGAATTCCCATCCTGAGTGCTGCAGGAATGAGCAGACCGTTATCTGGACCTACAAAGCGGCATTCCGGTGAGGATATGGCGATGCCACGCCTTCCCGTTCCTACCCCAGGATCGACGACCGCTAGATGGACGGTGCCTTCAGGAAAATAGTCAACAACAGAAGCCAGAGTAAAGGCGCCCGCGATGATGTCATACTTCTCGATCAGATGGCTTATGTCTACGATTCTGCTTTCAGGAGACAGAGACAGGATGGCACCTTTCATCGAAGCTACGTAACCGTCGGACAGCCCGAAATCCGACAACAAAGTGATGATCGTCATTGGGTCCACCTAGCGCTTTGCCCCTGCTCCTATTTTTGGGTTGTCTGCCTGCATCCAGAGGCGCGTCCTCGGATCCGACCTCTGAATAAGGTGCTTGATGATTCGGATTCTCATCTGTTGGGCAGCTCTTGGCTCGTCTACTATTGTATCAAAGAATCTTCCTCTTGTGGTCGCGGACCTGAAAGATCATGTCCTGTCCCCAGTAAACCTTTTTACCGATGGCAATGCCGTTCTCCGTGTTGCCCATGAGCCCGATCCGTGATCTGAGTTTTGGCTACCGCGACCCAGACCTTGCGTCAAAGATCTGCAGGCATATCAAGCGTCTTGCAGGTGAGGAGCACTATCTTATCATGCATGTCTGTGGAACCCATGAGGCGACAATAGTCCGTCATGGTCTTCGAGCGCTTCTGCCGAGAAACGTGGAGGTAAGAGCAGGACCCGGTTGCCCCGTCTGCGTTACAAATCCTGGCGAGATCGATGCCGTCTCACGCCTAGCCCTTGATCATAACGTCTGCGTGACCACCTTTGGGGACATGCTGCGCGTTCCAGGGATCCGTGCCTCCTTTGAAAAGGCCAGATCCTCCGGCGCGGATATTCGAGTGGTCTACAGTATTCATGATGCTATCGAGATGGCGCGAAAAGAGCCGGACAAAGACTTCGTCCACTTCTCGATAGGATTCGAGACGACTGCTCCTACGACGGCCGTTGAACTGCTCGGCGGTCCGCCTCGTAACTTCAGTGTGTTCAGCAGTCACAAACTCATCCCCCCAGCGATGGTATGTCTCCTGAGGCTTGGAGAGGTCTCGATCGACGGATTCATCTGCCCAGGGCATGTCTCCACAATAATCGGGCTGGATCCTTACAAGCCGATATCCGATGAGTTCAAGGCTCCTCAGGTTGTGGCCGGTTTTGAGCCATTGGATGTTCTCATAGCCATCGCGATGATCCTGAGACAGATCCGAGACGGCAGGGCTGACGTGGAGAACGAGTACAGTCGCTCTGTACGCGCCTCTGGAAACAAGAAGGCTATCTCCATAATGAAGCGCGTCTTCGATACCTGTCCTTCGGCTTGGCGAGGATTCGGTGTCATCCCTCAGTCCAGTCTGAGACCGAAAGACGGCTTCTCTGCTTGGGATGCTGTGGTGAGATTTGGGGTGGAGAGCGAGATCACATACGAGATGCCGAAGAACTGTCGGTGCGGTGAAGTCGTCAGAGGCAAGATATACCCTCAAGAATGTCCGCTCTTCAACACCGAGTGCACTTCCTCGAACCCTGTAGGGCCATGCGCAGTAAGCCGTGAGGGATCCTGCTTCATCGCGATGCGTTACGGAGGGAATCCCCCACAGAGGAGGACAAGAGCGACAACATAGATTACGAGGTGCCTATCCGGTCTCTGTCTCCAGTATTTCCCTCCAGAGCCTAAGTGTCTCCTCTGCCTCATGCTCGTCCACAACTTGAATGGCATATCCTGTGTGGACCAAAACATAGTCCCCTTCTCCAACCTCGGGAAGAAGAGTAAGCATCACCTTGCGCTTCACCCCACCGAAGTCGACTACCGCTTCATCCTTATGAATCTCAAGGACTCTGCCCGGGATCGCAAGACACATAGGGTTCCCATCGCTTAAAGAACGCAACCCGTTCAATATATTGCTTCGGAAGGGGCTCATGATGAAGATACTCGTTGCCTCCGATATTCACGGTTCCGTCGAGGCAGTAGAAAAGATTCGGTCAGGATCCAGAGAGTGGAAGGTTGAACTCGTCGTGATCTGCGGTGACATCACCCATTTCGGCAACGCAAACCAAGCTCAAATGCTGCTAAGAGGACTAAGTACGCCGAGCGTTCCAGTTCTCTTCATTCCAGGAAATTGTGACAGTCCGGACCTTGCCACTCTCCAAGATCTCGGGGAGATTCACAACCTACATGAACGCACCCGAGTAATCGAGGGCATCTGCTTTGGAGGAGTCGGTGGAGCTCCTCCCACGCCTTTTGACACCCCATTCGAGTTGAGTGAGGAGAGAATCCGCGAGTCACTTGATCTGATCTCCCCTGGGCTGACAACCTGTCCCAGGAGTGTCCTAGTGACCCATTCCCCTCCAGTTGATACCTCTCTCGATCTGACTCGCTTCAGGCTTCATGCGGGCAGCAGGTCAGTAAGAGGATTCATCGAAGAAAGGCAACCTGCTTTGGTTCTCTGCGGTCATGTACACGAATCCAAAGGAAAGGATACTCTCGGAAGATCCCTGATGGTGAACCCGGGTTCGGTCCGCAATGGTCCTTATGCGGTCGTCAACTTCGCCGAAGAGACAGAAGTTGTCTTCGCAGACTCCTAGAACGAGCGGCTCTTGATAGAGGCACGTCCGGGTTGTCTTATCCCTACGGAAAAGGATAAAGGTGGATATCATGCAACGTACTCTGCTTGGAAGTGTCAACGCTTGGCAGTCAAGAAGGGAGATTTCATACTGGTCGACTACGTTGGGCGCGTCAAGCAGACAGGTGACCTCTTCGATACGACGCTTCAAGAGGTGGCGAAGGCTGAGAATGCCTACAGGGAAAATGAGCAATACGAGCCTATGCTTGTTGCGGTTGGCGAGGGATGGGTGGTCGAGGGTCTGGACGAGAAGCTTGTGGAGCTCGAGCCTGAAAAACCCGCGACAATTGAGATCCCGCCAGAGAAGGCTTTCGGACCTAGGGACCCCAGCAAGATCAGATCGATCCCGTTGAGGCGGCTGCGAAGCCAGAGGATCACCCCCGTGCCAGGAATGCAGATTGAGGTTGACCGGCGCCCCGCCGTGATCAGGTCAGTAGGGGCAGGTCGAGTGCAGGTAGACTTCAATCCCGCACTTGCAGGTAAGACCTTGGTCTACGAGGTCACCGTGAGGAAGGTACTCGACGAGAAGGAGGAGAAGATGAAGGCTCTACTCCACCGAAGGTTCCCCTCGATAGACCAAGCGAAGTTTGACATCAAGACTACGAAGAAGAAGATCGCCGTCACAATACCTGAGGAAACATTCATCCTTGAGGGTCTACAATACGCGAAACAAGGATTCTTCACGGACGTGAAGAAGTTCTTCCCCGAATTCAAGGAACTGGTCTTCCAAGAGACCTACAAAGTGGAAGAGAAACCAGCAGAAGCAGAGACAGAGCAGAAGCCTACTCAACCATCCGGTGGAGAAGAACGATAGCCAGAGGGCTGCTCGCATCTGAAGGGCAATCCATTCTTCCCACAACTTCAACTACCTTGCATCTATCTCCAGGCTCGAGGCCAAGAGGGTGACATAGGTCATAGTTCTCGCAGTCACCGCGTTCGCATCCCCCTAACTTCCAGGTGGAAGTGGCGCCCTCGAAAGCTTCTCTAATTGGAATAGTCGTCCTGACGGGTGCTTCCCGTACTTCCACCACTCGAGCCCCATCCTCGTGGATCGTACAGAAGAGTTGCCTCTTCCTCACCCCTACGACCTCGTAGACACGGTTTACCTCAAGGTTCTCCGAGCATACCTTACGGAACTCACACTCGACGCATTTTTCCGCCGGGCCCCTATGAATGAAGGTAAATCCCTCTCTTGCCTGCTTGCTGCCTACTATCGTGATCTTGTTCTTTGGGTCCTTCTTCAATCGGACTCTCTTCCTTGCTCCCAGCGTGAAGCCGAGTTCAGACAGGCTATAGTTTCCAGCCTCCTTCATGGACATATCCTTTTGGGTATCAAGGACTCGGTCCATACTTCCTCCCTCACTTACGAAATCTGGCAACTTACATCCTGCGCTCACGCGGGGTTCACGAAACGTTTTTAAGTTCCCTGCTGGGAGGTACGTTTGTCGCTTAGTTTTCTAGGCGTACATGAATTCAGTGCCTTCTCTCCGCGATCTTTCTGGAGGACCATCAGTTGAGTGATGTGCAGCCTGACCCCAGACAGCTAGGCATGGTGCTTAAGGGAACAACCACCGTCGGTGTAATCTGTAGCGATGGCGTCATCATGGCAACCGATACCCGAGCCACCGCTGGGTATTTCGTCGCTCACAAGCAGGCAAAGAAGGTCTTGCCTATCGCAGATCACGTTGCCATGACTATCGCGGGCTTGGTCGCGGACTGCCAAACGATGAATGAGATCCTGAAGGCAAATGCAAGCCTGTTCGAGCTTGAGACAAGAGGTCCTATGCCTGTTGCAGCCGTTGCGCGTCTAGCGGCGAACATACTCTTCTACTCCAGGACTGCGCCACTTCAGATGCAGGCGATAGTAGCCGGGGTAGACTCGACAGGTCCCCGGATGTTTGCGCTTGACCCATTCGGAACCGTCACTGAGGAGACCTGCTTCTCCACAGGATCCGGTTCACCCATCGCGCTCGGTGTCTTAGAGAGCGGCTTCCATGAAGGAACTCCGATAAACAAGGCTCTCCCCGTAGTAGTCCGTGCGATTTGGGCCGCGATGAGCCGAGATATCGGCACCGGAGACAGCTTCAACGTCGCGATCGTGGACAAAACGGGTTATCGGGAACTCTCGAGAGAGGAGAAAGAGAAGCTGCTCAAAGATGCCGTTTGAACGCTCGAGAACCTACTTGAAAGTTGTGTTGTAGTTGTCCCGCCTTCTGAATGAGACCCAAGTGAAAATCAGAGACTCCATCCTACACTATGTCCCAAAGGAAGCAGAGATCACTAGGATTGAGTTTGAAGGCCCACGGCTCGCTATCTATACGAGGAAACCCGAAGTCCTGATAGACCAGAGCTACATCGTTACTGACATAGTCGGCATCATTCGTAAGCGGCTGGTCGTGCGCTCGGACCCCTCTGTGCGGCTTTCAGAGCCTGAGACGGAGAAGATCGTCCGTGAGAGGGTGCCACCGGAGGCCGAGATCACAAGCGTCAGCTTCGACCCAACAATCGGCGAGGTGATAATAGAGGCAAAGAAGCCCGGGCTGGTCATCGGAAAGGAAGGCGTTATCCTGCAGGAGATGACGAAGGCGACCCGCTGGAGACCGAGGGTCCTGAGAACACCGCCCATATCCTCCAAGATAATCGCCAATGTGAGGCATTATATGCACTCAGAAGCCAAGGAGCGCGAGAGGATTCTTCGAGCCGTAGGCGAACGTATTTTCCGTCCTCAGATCTTCGACAGCGGAGAGATACGGCTGATGGGACTGGGCGGGTTCCAGCAGGTGGGGCGATCTGCGATTCTGCTCAAAACAAAGGAGAGCATGGTCCTATTAGACTGTGGGGTTAACCCAGGAGCCAGAAAATCCTCGGACGCCTTCCCGAGGCTGGGTGACCCGGAGCTAGATTTTGACCTCTTGGACGCGGTGGTAATCTCTCATTCACACTTAGATCACTGTGGGGCTCTCCCCCTCCTCTACAAGTATGGATACGATGGTCCAGTCTATTGCTCCGAGCCTACGCTAAACCTGATGGCGCTCCTCCAGTTGGACTACCTGGATGTCCTGAGCAAGGAGGGATTATACCTGCCCTTCTCCCAGAAGGACGTGAGAGAAGCCGTTCTTCATACCATTCCCTTGGAGTTCGGGGTAGTTACCGACATCACACCCGACATGAGACTGACCCTTCACAACGCTGGGCACATCCTTGGATCGTCGATAGTCCACATCCACATCGGGGAAGGCGAACACAACCTAGTCTATACAGGCGATTTCAAGTACGACAGGACGATGCTTCTCGAGCCAGCGGCAACCAACTTCCCCCGCGTCGAGACGCTCATCACAGAGAGCACCTACGGTGCCCAGAGAGATCTTATGCCCAATAGAAAGATCGTGGAAGCTAAGCTCGTGACCACGATCAACGAGGTCCTGGAGAAAAACGGGAAGGCTTTGATCCCTGTTCTGGCCGTAGGAAGGGCCCAAGAGATAATGATTATCCTCGACGCCTACATGAAGCAGGGCTTACTAAAGGAGGCGCCAGTCTTCATAGAGGGAATGATCTCTGAGGTGACCGCAATTCATACGGCGTATCCTGATTATCTCTCACGGGACATAAGAGACCAGATCCTCCATCGAGATGTCAACCCCTTCGAGTCAGAGTTCTTCACCATCATCCATACCCCCTCGGCACGGCAGGAGGCTCTTGAGGGTGGGCCGTGTATAATCCTCGCAACATCTGGTATGCTAGAGGGTGGGCCGGTCCTAGAATACTTCAAACAGCTAGCTGGGGATCAGAGGAACTCGCTGATCTTCGTAAGCTACCAGATTGATGGCACCCTCGGACGAAGAATCCAGAAGGGATTGGGTGAGATCTCAATGATGAACGAGAACAACCGACTGGATGTCCTGAAGATTGGGATGAGAGTCGACTCGATAGAAGGGCTCTCTGGACATTCCGACCGGAACCAGATAATCAATTATGTAAGGCGGATCTCCCCGAAACCGGAGCGGATAGTTGTCTGCCATGGGGAGAGATCGAAGTGTCTTGGACTGGCGTCTGCCCTTTTCAGAGTAAGCAGGACCAACAGTTTGGCACCGGATAATCTTGAATCTTTGAGGCTGAGATAGGATTCTCTAGTGTTCCCGGTCGTGACCCCTCCATATCCTGATTCCCTTGGGCGTCAACACAATTCGTTCCTCGCCCAGCCTTGCGATATCTCCGCCTGTATTCTCAATGATCTCCTCAAGCTCCTTGATGACTTCTCTGGCCTGGTCTGTCCCTTCAGCCACGAGAGGAGTTATCTTAAGAATCAGTATGTTTCCGGCCTTAACCTCGTTTTCAATACTTCCGACATCGATTCGACCCCTCAGCTTCATTGCCTTCACATATATCGGCTGAGTATTCAACAGTCTCCCTTCCGACGGTCAAACATCCTATTCGGCTCACTAGGAGGCGCTAATCACCAGTTTATCCAATTGTTATATAGCGATTATCAGCATCCTGACTAAAGGCACTCTTGCCAAGCGTCATCGCCAACGAAGTGTATATTTTCTGCAACTTTCCCCTCTGACCGTGTTCTCATCTCATCCGATCCTGCAAGTGCGCTCCCGACGGCCAGCGCCCTGTGAAACCGTTCCTCGCGAACAACGACCAGTTGACCCATAAGGAACTTTCCTTCAACACGCCTCACTCCTGGCGCCATAACATCAGCGCCATTACACACGAAGGGTACTGCCCCCTGGTCAACAACTATCGCAGGGAGCTGGGAGAGCACACCCTCGTTGATGAGGCTAGGCACGATCCTGCTCCTCCTCTCGATGAAGAGCGGCTTTCCGTCGAAGAAGAAGACGTTCGACTTCCTCGTCCTCGCAACCTCCACCCTCCCCATCTTACTCGACAGACCGTGCTGAATACCCCCAAGCGCCTCCGCTATTCTCTCAAGAATCTGCTTCACCGTCTTCTTGTTCACAGCCAATCTCCTTGAAGTCCCGCTCTTAACCAAGAATCCACCTCTCCTAAAAGCAGTCGCCAACCCGACTCGTCCGTGTGGAGATGTTTCGCAGCAGACTCATACCCTTCATCGGGTACTAATCGATATTTAAACTCGCAAGAGAGCGAATTATGAGAAGTCTCGAATCTTGAAGGGAGAAACTTGCATAGAACTGGGGGTGACAGTTGTCTGTTCTCCCAGAATCAGTCCAGCAATTAATGCCCACAGTCTTTGTCGCTCGTGACAGGTCCAGCTTTCCATCCTGCTTCACTCAGCCTAATCTGACCCTAGACTAGTCCTCTAAGATGGCTTCGGCGTAGTTTTTCGCTGCACTTGGAGGATACATAGTTTTATAAACTTCATTCGGAAGCCTACTATAACCAACCAACGCTGCCAACTAGGAGAGAACAGTTCCATGGAAGAAACGGAAACTCGCGGTGAACAAGTTCAAGACAATATAGTCTTCATAGGGCGAAAACCCACGATGAGCTACGTGCTTGCATGCATGACCATGTTCCAACGTGGATCAAACGAGGTGACTCTGAAAGCCAGAGGACGAGCAATCAACACGGCTGTTGACGTGGCTGAGATAATGCGCAACAGGTTCATGACCGATCTAAAGGTAAAAGGAATCGAGATCGGAACCGACGTAGTGCCCAGACCCGAAGGACAGAGCAACGTCAGCACAATCGAAATAACCCTAACAAAGTAACCCCTCATTCTCAGCAAAACCATCAACCATCAACCCCCATTCTCCACCCAAGAGCTTCATCCCAAGCCCACAATAACCCAGAATAACCCCTGAACCCCACCGACCAAACCCTTAAAAGAACCCCAAAAACCAAGTAAAAACGAACCCACCAGAAAAGAAAACCCGAGAGGAAACACACAGAATGACCAACGACATGACCACAAAAATGCTCGAAGAAAGCCTAAACAAAATAGTCCTACTGCGACTCAAAGGAAACAGAAGCATACGAGGCGCGCTGAAAGGCTACGACCTTCACTTGAACATATTGCTCCAGGAGGCTGAGGATATTTCTGATCCTGAGGGTGTTCAGAAGCTTGGGACGATTATTGTTCGGGGTGACAACTTGATCTTGTTGTCTCCTGCTTCGGGTTAGGTGGTCTTGTTGGCTAAGGGTACTCCTTCTAAGGGTAAGCGTGGTAGGGTTGTTCATATTCGGTGTCGTCGTTGTGGTCGTCGGTCTT
>CAZBVH010000029.1:0-16725 GCA_964495315.1 uncultured Candidatus Bathyarchaeia archaeon
GATCTAGTACGGTCTCGTGGGCTCGGAGATGTGTATAAGAGACAGGAACAAGATGATCCGACCCACAACAATTCCCCAGACTCTAGAGCAACTCCTCATCGAACATGCGGTTGCTAGGGAGGCGCTCAGGCTCGGACTTGAACATCATAGACAGATCGCGAGACCTCTCTTGGGAGGAAAGAGGGAGCTCACCATGGAGGAGAGGCTAGGGCCTCTAGATAGGACACGAACCTACATTGACATGCGGAGGATAGACTATATTGGAGGTACAGGGGGTCTCCTCTCTCATGCGCCGAGGAGGGCTCAGTCCGCCCTCATGCTGATCGACGGGTTCGGGGTTGAAGGCATAGTGAGGCTGTTCCAAGACAGCGTCTTCATGATACCTCACCTCGGAGTTCTTAGCACCGTCCATCAAAAAGCGGCTCTCGAGGTCTTCGAGAAGGATTGCCTAGTTAGGCTCGGCACGTGTATCGCGTTTAGTGGCAAGTTGAGTGAGGCTGATTATGGCAAAAGAGTCGCCGACCTCACAATAAAGATGCCGAACGGAGAGGTCCTTCGGGAGGAACCTGAATATGGATCCATCAAGAGGATCCCGCTTGCCGAGGGAGAGGTCGCGGAGGTAGAGTGCAAAGTCAGCTCCGAGTTCTCCCTTACGCCTGAGACTGGGTTAGGTCGGAAGGTAGCCGCTACGGTGGAGGGTGGAGTCGTCGGTCTGATCATCGACGCTCGAGGAAGACCTGTAGACCTACCTAGTAAAGAGGAGGAGAGGCGAAGGAAACTGGTTGAGTGGTTCAGTGCGCTGGATCTGTATCCGAAAGATTTCCTTCAGGAGGCAAGTGCAGGGGGGTAGAATAAGATGGCGTACACACCAGGTCTCAAACGAAAGGAGCTGACCGTAGTTGAGAAGACCCGGAAGCTTCCGATACAGGGTGATATACTAGTAAAGAAGGGGGATCATGTCTCCTACGATACTCTGGTGGGCAGAGCCGATCTTCCTGGGAAGGTAGCGGTCATAAACGCTGCTTTAGCCTTAGGCCTTGAGACAACCGCTACTCAAGACTCTACGGAGCAGCGCTCTCTCGACCTCAGTAAATACATGCTCAAGAACGTGGGCGAAGAAGTAGATGCAGGTGACGTTATAGCCTATAGAAAGTCCTTTCTAAAGCTGTTAGACAAACAATGCCGCTCCCCCAATAAGTGCACCATCGAGTACTATTCCGATGTGACTGGTCAGATCATAGTAAGGGAGCCACCTGTTCCCATCTTCTTAGATACCTACATACCAGGAACAGTAACCCAGGTCATCCCTAAAGAAGGGGTACTAGTACGCACAGCCGCAGCGTTGATTCAAGGCATCTTCGGGATAGGAGGTGAGACTCACGGAGAGCTGATGATGCTTGCGGAGAATCCGGACGAGGTCTTGAGTTCAGATAAGATCTCAGCCAAGTGCTCTGGAAAGATCATTGTCGGTGGGTCTCTCGTTGAAAAGGAAGGCCTACAAAAGGCTGTTGAGACCGGCGTCAAGGCAATAATCGTCGGCGGCATTAGGGACGAGGATTTAAGCGGCTTCTTGGGATACGACATAGGTGTAGCCATCACAGGAAAGGAAGAGGTGGGCCTCACCATCATCCTCACTGAAGGATTTGGCAGAATGAGAATGGCGAGAAAGACCTTCGAACTACTGAGCAGACTTGAAGGTAGACTCGCATGTGTAAACGGGGCTACTCAGATTCGTGCAGGCGTGATCCGCCCTGAGATCATTGTCCCTTATGAGGAAGAGCTTACGGTAGGTGAAGAGGAGACTGATGAAGAAGAGAAGAGGCTTCTGGAAGGGTTGAAACCAGGTCTCCCTGTTAGGATCATCGGACAACCATACTTCGGGGCTCTAGGCCAGGTCACCAAACTGCCGGTCGAGCTGCAGAAGATTGAGACAGAATCTTATGTAAGAGTGTTGCAGGTAGAACTGGAGGACGGCAGGAAGGTTCTGGTTCCTAGAGCCAACGTTGAATTGATAGAGGAATAGAAGAATCCTGAAAACATGTGGGTAAGGTATTAGCCTGGTCAAGTGCTTCGGTATCTAATCTGATAACCAAATTTAATAAGAAACCTCGGGGTATCATCAGTGTTCATCTGAATAAGGCGAGAAATGGCTGAGGTGGTTATGGAATGCCTGAAAGTTGCTTCAATTGTCGTTACTATGACTCAACGTCTTCCCACTGCTCGAATGGGGGAGGGAACAAGTCTTGGAACGACTGTTGCCCAAAGCACGAATATAGAACATTCAAAAAATGAAATATGAACTGACTCTTCCAATACCTCTCGCACCCTACAAATAGTTCATGCTCTGCTATATTCTTCAGTAGTTCTCTGTTGCAGTTTTTCTATCGGTAATCCGGCTAACCTGTTGATTCGTGCTAAGATGGGTGCATACGTGCGGACTGTTTCGAGTCTCTACTCCGCTGGGACAGCCCCTGAAAACCTGAGCGCTCAGACACAACTGCATTCCTCACGTCTTTCAACTGCAACCATAGGTTACTCCGATAATTCCCTGGCCCTATGGCAACAATGAAAACGAATTCCTATTGTTAACTGATGAGCGTACTTCTCTCAACCCATTCTTGATGCAGAACGAGATCAAAGATTCCGCAAAGGTCCTCATTCCATTGATTATCGGAGCCGGGATTCCTGTCCCTACCTTCTATATGATTGATCTTCGCCCATACAAAACTCATATATCGCTGGAGTACCACACCTATCATTATCGTATGTAGCGGACGCTATGTGCGAAAACAACTCAGGGAGAGGAATAAAAGGAAAATGATAGTGGATCAACTAGTTCTACAAGCGTTAGTCGCAGTAGATGTTCTCGTTGTTTTCATAGCCCTCTTCGTTGTACTACTTCTTTCGTCCTTTATGCTGCGTGGTGTAAAGCTACGTTCAATCCCGACGGTCGAGGCATCACTCGAAGCGGTCAGAGCATGCTCTGAAAAGGGAACGCCGTTACTATTCGACACGGGTTGGACTGGTGCCAACTTCTGGGGTCACGAGAGCGGCCTAACGACGCTATGCTTTGTCCCTGCAACACTTGAGCTACTCAGAAACATAGCCGCAGAGTGCGGAAGGCTCGGTGTAAGAGTCATCACGGGGACAACCGAACCTGTTTATAACCTGATGTCTCAGGACTACGCGCAACGCGGCTTCGCCCAGAGCGGGCATCCCGAGAGGTACGTACCGACAGACATCATCTTCTATCCCGACAACACAGCGCTCAACATGACTGAAGTGGAGATGGCACACAGGCTGCCATATGGTGCAGCCGTCATGATCGGCGGACACAACCAGACCTCGAACGTGGTCATCTATGAAGCCTTGGCGACGGAAGGGGCAATGATTGTGGCCGGCGAGATCTGGCCAAACGACAACTCAATGGCTGCCCTATGCGCCGATTACATGAGTTTCGCTGAGGAGAACATAGCCATAGGCTCATACCTGACGGAAGACCCGGTACCCAAAGCCATCCTCGCGGGCGAAGACATAGTCAAGGGCTTCCTGATCGCAGTAGTGATCTTGGGAGGCATCCTGTTCGGGGCAAAGGTGTTGTAGAATGGCAAAGCAAACAGAGTCTACAGGTTCAAGAATTATCTCGGAGCTGCCCACCCTCGTGGGCATCGTAGGATTGTTCGTCATCGCTTCTCTGTACTGGGTGCAACCAGGGTGGGATGTTGCCCTAACCATCAGGGATGCAACCACGCTTTCCTTAATTTTCCCAACTGCCATCGTTGTGTTGCTGCTACTCAGAAGACATATCTACAACCTTAGTAGAAGAGAAGAAAGCTGGCCGTACGACATCACTACCATAGGTAGTTGTCTCTTCATGATATTGCTCTACCTGATCGGGGGGATGGAAGACCCCACTTTGGCGGCGCTCTACTCGAATGTCAGCGTCGTTGGAACCATGGCTGTCATCTCAGCTATTGCCGTCGGCATCTTCTCAGCCATGATGAGAATCTACAGGGCGAAGACCCCTACCATGGCCTTCCTGATAGCTCTCAGCATCCTAGCACTCCTCACTTACTCGCCTTTAGGTGAGATGATTTATCCTGGAATTCCACAGCTAGGCGACTTCGTGCAGACATATATCAGCGGGGCTGCAGACTCGGCGTTCTGGATCAGTACATACATCGGCGCTGTCGCACTGATTACTAGGATGATTCTCCTGAAGGAGAGGCTGAGACCAGCGTAGGAGGTATGCAATATGAGTAAAGAGAGAAAGATCAATTGGAAGGACACTAGGCTAATCTACCTGATGATGTTCATAGTGATTTTCGTCTCGTCGATAGCGCCAGTAACATTACCCATGCCGACTGTACAGTGGAGCAAGGATTTCTACCGCACAATAGACAAAGGCTGTACGGTAACCTTCGCCAGTCCTCCAAGAGTCTTCGAAGGAGTTAAGGAAGGCACTCGAGTTGCCATCATTAACAGCGGTGAAACGGCGAAACTATGGGGAGACATGAGCGAAGCGGTGGCCGTCGTCTGGAAAGACCTGATGAGGAGAGGGGCGAACATATTCCTATGGTCCAGTTATCCTGACAACGCGGTTATCCTCGACAAATACCTATTGCCTATGTTCTATGGTCCAGACCCCTCTAAGTCCCCGCTCTACGGCACTAAGTTCGTTGACATGGGCTATGTCTCCGGAGGAAACTACCTATTGATAGCATGGGCAGATGACATAAAGCGCATAACTCCAACAGACCGCTACGGGAACAGGCTAGAAAACCTGCCGATGATGCGAAATATCAACGCCATGAAAACTGATATAGACCTCATGATAGGCCTCGACGCAAGGGGATTGGAGACCATCTTCGTCGTCAGATATAACACACCAGTCCTAGACATGGGAAGTACAGACTCCGCCGGCTACCTAGCGCTGAGCTACACTGCAGGCTACTTCAAGGGCATGATCATGGGGCAGAGAGGAGGAGCCGAGTACGAATACCTATCGGGCATTCCGGGAAGATCGATGGCCTATATGCAAAACGCAATGACTATCTCTGTGATCGTTATCGCTGTGCTGATTGTCGGAAACGTGCAGTACGTACTCAAACGGAGAGAAGGAACATGAGAAGAGCAAGTGAGGAGGTTGGATAGATGGCGTCACCCATAGAACCATTCATGCCCTGGCTGAGTGCCTTGGTATTCTTCGGTGCTTACAGCGTATACTACAAGGATAACCCCCTGTATCGCTTTGTTCAGAGCTTGGTAGTGGGTATAGGTGCGGGTTACCTCTTTGCAGCACAGCTCATGATGCTTCAGAGGGTCATTCTGCCACAGCTCACAATCCTTCCTGCGGCAGCCTTGGCTTTGGTGATGGGGTTAGCTTTCTTCTGCATCTTCATACCACAATTGATAAGCGTCTACAGAGCCGCCTCGATTCTCGTGTTGACTGTCGGCATTGGCATCGTATTGCCGATGGGCGTCGCAATCATATGGACAGTAACGGCAGCCTATGCAAAGAATCTGTTCGCTGGACTAGGACCCATTGTGACTGGTATATGCTATGTCCTAGGGCTCAGCTACTTCCTATTCACCGGAGTAACCGAGAAACCCACGGCTCCATTCAGGAGTCTCGGAAGGGTTGTGCTCTTGGTCTACGCGGCAATGTGCATTTCGATGACCGCCCTAGGGAAGCTGGCCATGATCCAATGGAAAGTGCTGGATGCACTCTGGGGTTATCCACAGACGTGGCAGGTTCCGGTAGGAATCTTCATACTGATGTTGATCGATGCATTCGTCTACCCGCTTCGGAATCTAGTTCCCGGAGCGAAGGCAGCAGAAGCAGAGCCGAAAAGAAAGTCGACGAGAGGGAAGTCGGAATAGGGCTTCCGACTTCCTCCCATTTTTTTCTTAGCAACCTTGGCTACGATAGTAACTCTTAATAGTCCTTGAAAGATTCTCACTCTTGCGATGTCCGAGGAAATATTGCCTGAGAGGCAAGCATATCTTATTAACCTTGTAGCTCAGCGGATAGTAGATCTCGATCTGGAAGATTTCGCTGAGATCATATTGGAAGGGACAAAACCATTCGGACCTTTCCTTGGTGAGACGGGGTTCATGATGACCTACCCATCTCTCGTCGCCTTCTTCGGTCAAAGTGGCCATGACTTTGCCGCCATGATGGGTTTCAACTACATGGAGAACGTGGAGCGCATTCTAGAGAGAGTGAAGGAACTCAAGGAGGAGAAAGAGAAGGTAAGAAGAGGAGAGAGAAAACTTAGACGAGAACTCGAAGGGTCATGGCTGTCCAGATTGAAGGCGCTGCTAAGCTGAAAATGCACCGCTGAGTTGGGTCAATTGGACGCAGTAGACGCAGATACAAGGGGTCAGGTACACAAGTTCTGTTTAGCTTTAATGAAAAACGACTTGGTTGAGCTCCTCAACCTTTTCGGTAAAGACCCTGTGGTTTCATGGGGTCCTTATCGTTTCCGAGGCGAGGACGAGATCAGACGCTGGGTCTCAGAGCTGAGAGAGATGTTTCCTGTACTGTTCATCAAGGAGAAGTCGATGGAGATGAAGGGAAACCAAGTGAGACACGAGTTCCTAATCGACTCCATGACAAAAGATGGGCGGCGTGCATGGCTTCCCTGCGTGGGCCTATATGATCTGGATGAGAGGCATATTCAGTCCTTGAGTATCCAGCTCCTTCCTGGTTGGATGGCCGTTAAGAAGGAGGATCTCGAGAGAGTCAGTCCTCCCCCCTCAAATGTGCGATAGCCTCTTCTACACCTTGTCTTGTCACTGCTTCCGACAAGTCGTCTGCGGTAAAGACTGCCTCTACATTGCCCATGCTTGAGAGCTTCTTCAGCTCATCCTTCTTCGGCTCAGAGTATCTGAATACCACGTTCCCACTCAGATAGAATTCGGCTCCTAACGTTTCTTGTCTGAGCTTGTACGCCTTATTCAAGCAGGGTTGGGGGCATCTTGTCGGATGCGGTTCGCGGAGAAGTCGGGCTGTATGGCATCTTCTTGTCACGGTGACCGGAACCAAGTATGTGTGGATCGAGAGTCGGATCCCTCTCTGAACCAGTTCCTTGTAGTGTTTGAAGGATCGGGGTATCCAGTCGACGTCTGCGGCTTGGACGCCCATCTCCCTGTAGAACCGGATGGTGGGCTCATAGTTCAGGGCTGTCTGATAGAAGATCTGCTCAACCCCTCTCCGCGAGAGGTAGGAGACATCTGGCATACGCGTGATCTGTGCCCATGGAGATCTGCCTGGGATGTAGACCCTAAGGCGACCAAGATGCGGCTCCAAACGTTGATGTTTCATTAGGAGCCTGAGGACGCCTAGGTCGTTTACGATAACTTCGCTTGATCCCAGTTCGTCTAGAAGTGATAGAGTTTCACGTATCTTGTCCAGGGTTCGGTTCGAGATTGGTGGGGTCACGTATGCAAATTCTTTTCCTGCGTCTTCAGCTAGTTCTCGGACCAAACGCAGTATCTTCTTGTCGGGTAGCTTTATGTCGCAGAATTCGGGACCGAACCTCACCTTTTCGCAGCTGCTGGAAACCGCTTCCTTGTAGTGTTCAAGGGTTTCGGTCTGCACAGCTATCTTCATTTCTGGATCACTAGGAGCTTGTACTGGAGTTTGGTCCATGTCCTCCAGGAGAGCAGTTTCTGGTAGGGTGCATGGAAGAGGGGGGAATAGTAGCATCGCTTTTGTTCGCAGCAGAGTTCGTGTAGGTTTGTCAGCGGGAGGTCATGGGGGAGTGGGATAAAGCTCTCTCTCAGTGTGGTCAGCTTCTCCATGAACTCCTCCTCCATGCCTTGAATGATCATGTCGATCGATTCTCGGTATAGTCTGGTCGTGCTTTCTTGGTAGTCCTCATTTATGCCTCGCCCCTCGATCTTCAATCCGTAGAGGCCCGAATGGATAAGTTTGGGGAGTTTGCACAGTGAGCAGAAGGTGTAGGCATCGATCAGGGGTATGGATCCGAGTCGTTCTTGAGTGGTCGCATCGTATACATCGAAGGGAAGTGCGCAGGGGAACTTTACCCCGTCTATCGTCAGGAGCGCCTTGTCCATGGCAGGGAACTTGTAGTGGTATAGATAGCAGTTCACATTCATGTTGGAGCAGCCTGAGCCATGGATGAAGGCCTCGATCTTCAAATTGGTGCTTCTTACGATGTCTTCAATCTCGTTGATAGGGATCTGCCTCTCCAGTATGACTCTGTCGAATCCGGCGTCCTTTAGGAAGGCAACTGTCTCGGCGTTCAGGGTCGATAGATAGGTGCTTGCGACGAGTTCTGTATCATTTTTCAGCTCCTTAGCCAAGGACAGTATGCCTATGTCTCCGATGATGAGTGCATCAACTTCGGCATCGATGCATGACTGGATGTGTTTCCTCATACGTTTCTCCAGCATGTTAACCATGAATGGTTGATTTACCGTCACGAGGACTTTTGCGCCGTGGGTGTGTGCGTATTCCACTATCCTTCTGAATTCATCGTAGGTGGTTACTTCTGTTCCGGCGCCTCGGTAAAGTTCGAAGTCTCCGAATCCGGGAATCTTGACGCCGCAGTAGATCTCGTCGGCTCCAGCATTGATGACCCTGACGGCTCCGCTGATGGATTTGATTGGGGATAGTAGCTTTGGTCTGCTGTCCAAGTAGGTCTTCTTTTTTGCCATTAATCGCTCAGCATCTATGCTTCGCTGTGTCAGGGTTAAAGTTAAGAATTATGAATAGTGGTGTCCGAGAAACTCTTATCAGGCGGTTTCTTGAGCTTCCTTCTGAAGAAGATGAGGAAGGGCACAGATCGGGGCGGTCATGCGAAGCCCAAGATTCTTTCGCCAGTAAACTCCTTGGAGGGCGGAAGGAGGGTTGTTGATGCAGGGGCCGATGAGATCTATTGTGCCGTTCAGATCCCCCCAATCAGGGATTTTGTCCTCTACAGGGGACCATCTTCAGAGATTCCCACCTATGATGATCTCTCCAAACTCGTGGAATATGCTCACGAGCGAGATGTGGAGGTCGCCCTCGTAATCAATTGGCCCTTCATGATAGATGATATCGAGAAGGCGACCAAGGATCACATTCGTAGCTGTGTTGGCTGCGGGGTCGACGCACTTATCATCGGAGACATAGGCATACTCCGCATAATCCATGAGATGAGTATTGACCTTCCCCTTTACGCTAGCACTTACTTTATGTCGATGAACGGGGAGGCGGTGCGATTCCTTGAGAGTCTGGGCTTCAGCAGGGTCATCTTGGAAAGACACTTGACCGTCACGGAGATCGCGAAGATAGCCAGAAGTAGCAAGGCTGGGGTCGAGATTCTCATTCATGGGGGCGGCTGTTCTAACATAAATGGCAGCTGCTACCTCTACCACCACACCTTCCCTGAACTGACCGAGGCAAAGAAGGTATCTCGCAAGTCTACTCCTTGTGCCCTGCCCTTCGCCCTTCAGAACCTCTCAGTCCCGTCAGAGAAGTATGAGGATGTGACGGTGATGGATGCCTTCGAATACTGCTCGATCTGTAGGCTTCCCGAGCTTATGCGGACGGGGGTTGTAGGCTTCAAGATCGAGGGGAGGACTGGTTCAGTCTTCTACCAAGAAAGCACCACGAAGGTCTACCGTGAACTCATCGACCTCATATTCGAAGGCAGGGTAGAAGAGTACGGACGGCGACTGGAGGAGGCGAAGAATGAGGTCTACTTCCTCCCTGTCCCAACAGACTTCTACAAGTTGAAGGAGATCTGGTGCAGACAAAACCGTTGCTACTATAGCGGTCTCGCCAATGCGCCCTACAAGATTCCACTCTCTTGGCAGACCTGGACAAAACAACACTTCAGCTGGGTCAGAACATGATTACGTTCAGTGTCCAGGCCAGCGGTCTCCACGCATTCAGGGAAGCCTTGAAGAGCAGTTGCACCGGCGTTCGTCTTGGATCCGAGTTCTGCATGTATGACCTGCCAAAAGAAAAGGCTCTGATTGAGGCGTTCCATCTATCCAGTGACGCAGGGAAGGGCTTCACGTACGTAACGCCCAGGGTCTCTGATGACGCTCTAGCTGAGGTAAGTCGGCATTTTGAAGTCCTTAGCGGTCTTGGCACGGTGAAGGTTGTGGTCAACGATCTCGGTTCCTTGAACATTCTGAGAAAATTTCCCAACCTGAAGCCGCAGCTGGGAAGACAGTTGGTATATATTCCAGGAAGGTGTCCATGGCCGCAGATCACTGAGCATCCCGCCGGCTTCTTCGCGAAGCGTAAGGTTGAGCAGATCTTCTATCAGACAGCCCTGAACTATGAGCCCACCATCCGGTTCTACAGGGAGATGGGCGTCCAAGCCGCAGACGTCGACTGGATACCCCGATCCTTCAAACACTACAAGGAACTGGTGGAGCACGGGGTGAATCTGTCTGTTCACGTCCATCTTGTTCCTGCTGCGCTGACACGGAAATGTCACACTGCTAGACTCCTGGGAGAGGAGAGTCTTGATTCATGCTCAAAGCCGTGCTACTCAAGGGCCTATAAGATGGAGAATGAGGCGCTCAAGGTGGCGCTCTTCCTGCAAGGGAACGGCGTCTTCAGAATCATGGAACCGACGAAGAAAGAGGCTGATCAACTGGGCAAGATCGGCGTCTCAGAGTTGGTATTGACAATGAGGCCTGTCACAGGAATCGAGACGGCTAAGGATATCCAGTTAACCATGGATAATCTCCGGTCCTAGAAGAATCGAATGACCGAGGGCTTCCGTCTCTTCGATATTGAGCAAAATGCATCTGCTTCCCTAAACTTGGCTTTTCAGGTACGCTGCTCATGATGAGGTCTTCTTCCTGTGAGATCTGTCCGTTGGTTGCTTGTTCTCTGACTTAATCTTATAAGTGATGCTTGTCCCTCTAGAACCGGGGGAGATACTGTTATGGCTAAGATGATGAAGGCTGCTGTGAGAACAGCGGCAGGCGATTTCGAGGTCAAGGAAGTACCGATGCCGGAGATAACTCAACCTAACTATGTCTTGGCGAAGGTCAGAGCAGCAGGTGTCTGCGGAAGCGACCTCCACTTCTGGAAAGTTCCCTCTCCTAAAGAGGATCTTTGGGCGGGTGAAGGAGCGGTAATGGGTCATGAACTTGCGGGGGATGTGGTGGAGATCGGGAAAGATGTGACGAACGTGAAGCCCGGTGATAGGGTCGGCATAGAATCCGTCGTTTCCTGCGGGGAATGTTACTGGTGCAGGGTCGGGCAATACCACCTATGCCCGAAGATGATAGAGGTCAGAACCAGAACACTTGCGCGGGGGTTCGGTGAGTATGTTGCTGGGCCCTCTGAGAAGTTCTACTCTCTACCTGATCATGTCGGCTATGCTGAGTCAGCGATCATGGATGTGTACGGTACCAGTGTCCATGCCTGTAACAGGACCGAGATTAGGATGGATCAGACCGTAGTGATCATAGGGGCGGGTCCCATAGGGTTGAGCCTACTAGACTTGGTGAATGTGGCAGGTGCGAAGGGTATCATCACGGACGTACTCGACTTTCCTCTTGAGGTGGCGAAGAAGACTTTTGGAGCGTACGAGACGATAAACACTGCGAAGGAGGATCCTGTGAAGAAGGTGCTGGGGCTTACTCACGGTCGGGGAGCTGACGTGGTCTGCGAGTGTGTCGGTGGTAAAGCCGTCTCAGCGACGATACCTCAAGCCGTCTCGCTGGTCAGGAGGAAGGGTAAGATAGGTATCGTGGGAGGGATGCCCGGGCGGATCGCGCTCGATATTGACTGGTCGAAGATTCAGTGGGGGGAGATCGACTTTGTGCCTGTGTCGGGGTTCTATTTCTGGGGTAATGATCCTGAGTTCCAGATTGTGAGCGACCTGCTCGCCGACGGGAAGATTCATGCGACTGAGATGATAACCCACAGATTCCCACTTGAGAAGATCAACGAGGCCTTCGAGACCGCTGCAAACAAGAAGGAGACGAAATCCATCAAAGTGGTCATCGAGTCTTAACGGGGGCAAGAAACCTAACGCGCTAACCGGAGCGCACTACCCTCGATTAAGACTCCTCTTTTTCCCCAAAATAATCGCATGCTCTTCTCGCTTGTCCCGCTCGGATAAGCCATAGCGTTGACGTGAAGAAGAGTGATAGTGGACTGCAACCGAGGCGGTGGATGCTTCGCACGCGTCTCTCGACTAACAGTGCTCCGGTGCTCTTCCTCACTCTACTCCGGAAGATTTCAACTGAGTTGGTTCATACTAGCCACAATGTGATCCCAAAGAAAGAACTGACCGAAGCTGGCGTACGCGGATTGCTCGATCTATGGGCTCCACGTGAACTCAAGAGAATCCGTATCAGGATCTTTTTGAACTCAGCTTGAGGAAGGGAATGAACATAGGGACCCTCTTTCGGTACTCTATGTACTCCTCTCCGAACTCCTCCTCCATCTCCTTTTCCTCAATCTTGGCAAGCCGGTAGTACTGGTAGGCGAGAATAGGCCACATGACAAGGAGTAGGATTGTCGCCCAATGGACAATCAGGCCTAATGTGAGCAACATGAAGCCTGTGTATTGAGGGTGCCTCATGTATGCGTAGACCCCGTCGGTGACCAACTTTCTCTTCCCCTTTTCTTTACCCCAATAATCTTTATGCACAGCGCCCCAGCCGCGAATCACCAAGTCTGCCCCCATCAGGTTGATGGCTAGACCCAAGTATATCCCCCAATATCCGATGTACTGCTTTAGGGTGTGACCCCACAGCAATCCCTCAGGCAGGTAGACGCCGAAAGCCCATGCCACGAAATACATGCTCAGGGGGATGCCGTACATCTCAAAGGCCGATGCGACGATGAAGGCAAGGTATATGCTGGCAGGTCGTCTATGAGTCTTCTTATGTAGTGGCATGAAGGCGATGAAGAATCCGAAGAGGAGGATCGAGACAATCACGTACCCCCAATTTCCGTAGTATCCTTGCGTCTCTGCGCTTTGGTCCAGTGACATCTTTCCAGAAACACCTTCGATGCGTTCCCTAGTTTCTAGACGAATCTCCCATGCCAGCTGAGTTTCTCCCTTTCACCGTTGCAATATCCCAAGAGAAGATGTTCAGAAGGACTATTGAAATGTTTATGGCTCTCGCTCAGGATTGACATCACGTTTTATTCTTATTTTCAACATTTGAACCGTGGCAGAACACATTGATGCTCGATATGAAGTTCGCTAGTATTCTGCTCACATTCCGCCTAGTTTTCTGGCCTGATCGAAATGTTTTTTCTCTGCTATGACGGAATTCATCTCGGTGCTCTTATGAAGATTAAGCACTTCTGCATCAATGTCAAGGACTTGGACAAGTCTCTCGACTTCTACTGCGGCACACTTGGGCTTGAGATATCAAGACGCTTCAAGATCGCGGAGAGCGGCGTTGAGATCGCGCTTGTCGTTGGGAAGGGAAGTGATGTTGCTATAGAACTGTTTTGTCAGCGCGGGAAGGAGAAATATGTTATGGGGGACCATTTGGGTCACCTTGCATTCATTGTTGGAGATGTCGATGCGACTGTTGAAGAACTCAGGAAGAAAGGCGTCGAGGTCATCATGGAACCATTTACGTTCTCTCAAGGTGGCTTGGAAGAGAGGCTTGCCTTCGTAAGAGATCCTGATGGGATTTCGGTCGAACTTTCCAGCTGATAAGACAGTGCCTCTGACTCGTTACACTCGTAGCGAACCTGTTCCATCGGTTTGCACTTGTCCTATGCCATGAGTTGTGAGTCGGCTTCCTCTATGTTGTTCCGGAGAAAGTTTGACATCGGACGTTCTCTGAGGTCGGCTCCACTAAACCCTAATTGTTAGTGCATGAGGGACATCAAGTATCAGTAGAACCGCATCGGGATGGACTATTCCTTCCGAGATAGCATGTTCTACAGTATTCTTCCCAACTAGGTTGGCTGCTGTACATCTTTTGGCTAGTTCGATTGCCTCCTCTACGCTCATTCTCTGCCCCTTGTAGAAGCACTCACTAACATCGAACACTCTTTTCTTGTCCCTGAGTTTCTTCCCTAGGAGTTCAGCGTCGCAGACAGCGATCATCACGTTTGCGCCTTGTCTGACGATATTCGCGTAGACTTCGGGCATCCGATTCATCAATCCTTTCTTTCCTGATTTGGCGTCTCTTGGAGAGTATGTCCTGCCAGATCAGACGGCTTTGATTGAGCTTCTAGCACCGCATGCCTCACATAACAGGAAGTGGTATCTCCCCTCTTTTGATATCTTTGTATCGACTCCTTTGCACACTGGGCAGGTCAAATAGTCTTGTATATACTGTTTTAGCAGATTCTCGAAGACGGTTCGTTCAAATCTCCCTTGAAATACTGCATAGTTTCCCTCAATGGTTCCTGCCGTAGCCATCTCCTTAGATAGAAACTTCAGAAGATGATTTAGCTCACGGTTCAGTTGTTCAGAGATCTCTTTCAGGTTGTACAGTATTGTTCTGCTTCCTTGGATTCGGCTGCTCGGTGCTGGGACGCTTAGGCGTCTCTGCTTCTTCTCGAAGAGTTCTGGAGGGACCTGAGATCGGGCTCGCTCCAGAAGTTCATCATATGATTGTTCTCCCATCTGCAGTGTTCTCCTAACTGATCCCCGTGTCATCTCGTAAGTAGGCTTATCGCTCTTTGAAAACTTTGTCTTCGGTTTCCTCCAAGGATCGCCGCCGTCGGCATGGAAAGGGATTTCTTTGTTCCTGGGTATTTTCATCTCTAGGTGAGAGTTTGAAGTCGATAGCTGTCTCAGGGTCGCCTGGTAAAGATGTTCAGATCAAGATTGACTCAGTAGAGAAGCTTCCCCCTGAGTTCAGGAGGTACATTAAGAGGACGGTTGGATACTCAAGGATCTCTGAAGCCTATGGTCCCGGTTGGAGCATGGATAAGGTGTTCAAGATCCTTGAAGAGCGGTCGGTTCAGCCCTCCTACTATAGTTACGGTGGGCGGGCTCCCAACGTTGCATATGGTGTCGGGAGGCTCGGTGGGGATGTACGTCTCATAACGGTCTTCGGTGACGACTTTAACGAGCCATATCCAGGGTTCTATGACGGCGGATACCTGACCCACCTACGGAATGCCGGGATCAAGATCGACCTTCTAGATGTTGAGGTTCCGGGGAAGATCTGGGGGAAGCCTGAGGAGATGCGTTCTCATCTTGAGGGATCCTACGGTGATGCCCTATATCGGTGCGACGCTCTCCGTGTTAGGAGCAAGGAGATTCCGACCATCGTCTGTGCCAAGGACGTCGAGGGGGTGGACTTCTACTATATTGACGACATCAAGGGTGTCAGCACGGTTGACCTGGCCCGTCCCGCTCCGACAGAGATAGTCGAGAAAGTTGACATTGTCTTCGTCACCTCTTCCGAGATGCCCTTCATGAAGGAGATGATTCTTGCCGCAGATAGGCTTGGAAAAGAGGTTGTCGTGGACATAGGATCCTATGGGATCACTCCTGAGTATCTGAGGGAGACAGTACCCCACTCCACCATCGTCTTCGGGAACACCTCAGAGATACAGCAAGTACTCAACGCCTTCCAGGTTGAGGATATTCCGGCCCTCTACGAACGAATTCCTGAAGACCCCTTTAAGATGGTCCTCGTTGAGGATAAGATTGAGGGTACGGTAGAGGTATTCTCCAGAGACGGTGGGCGCGAGATGTATGGTCCGATCAAGATCAAGAAGACTGGAAACAGTGTTGGATGCTGTGATGGTATAGCTGCGGGGTTCCTTTCGCTATATCAGAGGGGATCGGCATTAGATCTGTGCATCCAGGCGGGTCTGGTTGAGTGTGCAGCTATCTGGGAGATCGAGACTATCCATGAGAGACTGCTTGACCGGAAAGAACTGATCAGCCGATATGCCTCCCAGTTCGGGGACGCGTCTCGAATCGAGAAGGCTCTAAGATGATCCCGGCTGGAATCCGTCCCAAGTGAGCCGATTGCTGATGTAGCATTCGACTGGCACCAGGTCAATCGATAGTTGGGCTTCTTGATTCTGTCGAGATCGTATGGGCATAAATATATCGAGTAGGGGCTGTTATAGGGCAACAGAAGGGGTGGCGAGTCTTGGCGTACGAGGTTAAAGATATTGGCCTCTCGCATGAGGGGAGGATGCTGGTAAAGTGGGCGGAAGACCACATGAAAGTCATGCTGGAGGTCCAGAAGGCCTTCAAGAAGGAGGAGCCCCTCAAGGGGGTGCAGGTTGGGTGCTGCCTGCATGTGACCAAGGAGACGGCGGTTCTGGTTGAGACACTGATCTGCGGTGGTGCACGTGTCGCCTTGTGCGGCTCGAACCCACTATCAACTCAGGACGCTGTTGCCGCATTTCTGGCTGAGGAAGGAGCAAGCGTCTATGCGTGGCGGGATCAATCTACAGAAGAGTACTACCGTTGCATAGAGCGGGTGCTCTCATACAAGCCGGCTATCACCCTGGATGATGGGGCTGATCTTGTTTCCACTCTTCACGGAGAAGGGCACTCCTCGGAAGGGGTTCTCGGAGGAACCGAGGAGACCACGACGGGTGTAATCCGGCTGCGGTCCATGGCGGAGAACGGTGTCCTGAAGTACCCCATAATTGCGGTTAACGATGCTGATACGAAGTACCTATTCGACAACAGGTATGGCACAGGCCAGAGCACGATCGACGGGATAATGAGAGCTACGAGTCTCCTCATTGCTGGAAAGGTCTTTGTCGTAGTCGGCTATGGG
>CAZBVH010000030.1:0-15906 GCA_964495315.1 uncultured Candidatus Bathyarchaeia archaeon
CTCTGCATTAGAACATGTACTCATGGAATAAGACTGAGAATTATTGACTGAGAATCTGCCTAACTATCGATGTGAAGATGCTCATTATCTGCGCTACTCGTGAGCCTTCCTTGCCTCGTCCAAGAGCAGCTTCAATTGACCTCTGTATGGAAACAGTGCTGGGGTTCCGCCCGTGTGGAAGAACACGATCGTATCGTCTTCAGCGAAGTAACCGTTCTTGATCATGTCCATCATCCCGTACATCGCCTTCCCAGTGTAGACGGGATCCAACAGTATGCCCTCTGTCTCAGCTACAAACCTTATGGCATCGGCAACCTCGCTCGTTAGGTAACCGTAGCCTGGTGGCACATAGTCGTCTATCACTGTGATATTGTCCCCTATTGGTGGAAGATCGATTCCGAGAAGCCTACCCGACCCCTGGATGATGTTCGTTATTCTTTCCGATAGATAATTCCTATCTGAGCTTACGCTGATCCCTACGACCTTGATGCCTGTATTGAGTGCCAGTGCCCCTAGCAGTAAGCCTGACTGGGTCCCTCCACCACCAGAAGCATGGACGATGTGCGTAACTCCAACTCCCACCTCGTTCGCCTGCGCAATAAGTTCGAGGACAGCATTCGCATACCCTAAGGCCCCTGTGGGATTCGATCCCCCTGACGGTATTATATAGGGAACATGCCCCGAATCCCTCAACTCGCTGGCGACCCCCTCCATCGCCTTCTGCATGGCTTGACTCCTAGCCTTAGGATCTTTCCCAGACGGCGGGTTGACCAGGCGTATGTCAGCGCCCATCAGAAAGTCGAGAAGAAGGTTCCCGTCGCAGCCTCCCGGCTCACTCTCGATCTCCTGCAGAACGAGAACCGCTCTCATACCCACACGCCTCGCTGCAGCGACTGTCATCCTGGCATGGTTCGATTGGACCGCACCAGTAGTTATCAAGGTGTCAGCCCCTTTCATCCTAGCATCTGCGATCAGGAACTCAAGTTTCCTAGCCTTGTTACCCCCGAAAGCCAGACCCGTATTGTCGTCTCTCTTTATGAGGACATGAGGACCACCGAGTTTCTTACAGAAGTTCGGCATCTCTTCAAGAGGAGTAGGCAGGCTTGCCAGCCGAACCCGAGGAATCTTGGATAGCTGCAACCGAGCACCTCCACATCACTTAAGCCATGAAACCTTTTGAGTTTATCATTAGTAGCAATGCAACTAACTCTTTATATGTCGGGAAAGGAGTTCGAACGTCGTGCAGACCGGGCTCATCTATGACTATAAGGATGAAGACTCGTACGAGATCGAACTGGTAGCAAGAAGAAGAGGACTTGAGGTCACCCTAATCCATTTCAGCAACATGACGATCCATCTCACGGACCTCCCAAGCCTACGTCGACAATTCGACAGACTGAGAACAGCCTCAAACAGATGTACAGTGAAGGCCCGCAGAGAACATGCGGCTATGCTTCTGCAAACGCTGGACATCCCGGTCATCAATCCGTTCCAGGTTGAGCGCATCGTTAACAGTAAGAGAGACACCCTTCTCGTCCTCGCGGAGAAGGGCATCGAGACGCCGAGGACCCTGTTCTTCCCCCAGAACGTCACCGAGAAGACTAAGACGACAACCAAGCGCATATCTGACATCATAGAGAACGAGTTCGGATATCCCGTTATCATCAAGCCAGACAGGGGAAGCGAGGGCAGAGACGTCATAAAAGCTGACAACCGAGAAGAACTGGAGGCCGGAGTCGTCCGCATGAGGAGAAGCACCGCAAACCCCTTGGGTATAATCGCTCAGGAGTTCTTCCTTAAGAGCTTCGACCTGAGAGTCGTTGTCTCAAAGGAATCAGGAAAACAGCCGAAATACCTAGGGACACTGGTCCGAGTAATCCCAAGGAGAGACGAGTTCAGAACAAACACATCACTCGGAGGATACCCGCTCAGCATCGATCTCCCAACGAGAGTCAGACAAGACGCATTGAAGGTGGCTAACGCGATCAACAATAAGGCTCTGGAGGAGGGACTTCCGCACTCATGGTCGTCCTTCATACTGGGAATCGACATGATGCCCAAGCTTGAGCCTGAAGACAACGAAGAGATCAAGAACCTAGCCCAATCGCTTGACCAATGTTTCAACGAGATCCAAGCGCTAAAGCAGGAACCATCATACATACACAGGCAGGAAAAATTTGAAGATCGAAGAAGGAGAGTTGAAGCCGCCTACAGGCGATACCAGGAGAGGGACATCTACTTAAGAGTCGTTCAGAAGATCCAAGACATAGTGAATAGGGAGGCCACAGCTGTTCGCCCGCACGAAGTTAACTCAAGTCTAGACTACTGGTTCAACACGAAGAACATGATCAACGTCAACCTTGCAGAGACATATGTAGACTGCATGTTGAGTACCCTCGACTGAAACAAAGCCCGAGGCGTACAACCTCGGTGCAACAGGTTCACCTATGTGACGAAGCATAGGAATAAGGGTTGGACGAGGTGCCACCTCAGATCGGGGTAACATGGATCGACCCGTTCTGCTCCACCACGACCTCAACTTCCTCGCCAAACTGGTATTTTCTCGGAAGCCGATCCCACTCGGTTGGTGTGAAGTAAAGCACCAACCGGTTACTGTAGACCTTCGACTGAGGAAACATCCTAGGAATCTGACTGATTATCGGCATAACCATCGAGACCTCCTTAGGCATATTCGTCGGCATCGAGACCACGCTGGGAGGTTTCTGAGCCTCTATCGCAAACTCTACACAAACGAACTCGTTCCCAAAAGGGTCGAAGAACGGGTGAACCGAAGTGACCTTACAGCTGAAAGAGAGCCTATTCAACTCGGACATACTCAGCCCCCAAACCTAGGCAGATCCACACCAAACGGATGCTCATTCAAGAGAGCCGAAGCCGAGGCTTAAGTCTTCCGCTAATCCCAGATCGTGAAACCGCGCCGAACCGTAGTAGGAACAGAATTCACATTACAACTCCAGGAATGAAGAGTCCACGAGTCTCCACAAATCCGCTGGGTCGTCCTATCTGATTCTGAGCCTGTCCTCTCCAACCGTCAGTCGGAGGGACAGCAGAAATCCACAATGAGCTGAGAGAGAACCATCGCCGCCTCCACCACCTGATCCACATAAACATATTCGTTAGTCGAGTGCATGCCTACTCCGCCTGGGCCGAATATCGCCGTAGGGACACCGGCATTCTGGATTATCTCTGAGTCAAGCCACCCATAGCTTCCAATGTACTTAGGCTCTCTTCCCGTGACCTTATGGATAGCCCTGCCCAAGCTGCGAACGATCATCTCCTCGATTGAAACGTTGAAAGGTCCTCTAGAAAAGATCGTCCGGAGTTCAGCCTTGAACTTTGAATCCGCTTCTGACAGTCTTTCCAAGATAGAAAGAATCTCAGAGTGAACCAGAGCGACATCTTCCCCAGGTATCGTCCTACGCTCCAACTTCAGCCTACACAGATCAGGGTACGTGCTCAGTTCCCTTCCTCCTGAGATTATCGAGGCATGCAACGAGGGAGAACCGAGTAATCTGTGGCTCCTCCCGGAGAGAGTCTTCACCCCGAAATCATCGAGCTCAACTAGGAGCCTACCCATCTTTGCTATCGCATCAATTCCTTCCTCTGGTCTACTCCCGTGAGCTGCTTTACCGTGAGTCTCGACCTCAAGCCAGACAAACCCTTTGTGCGCAATCGCTATCTCCAGACCAGTACCCTCACAGACAACAGCTCCATCAGCGCTGAAAGAATCCATAAGCCGCTCTGTTCCTAGACTTGCATACTCCTCATCCACTACAGACGCGACGATCAGGTCTCCCGACAACTCTACATCAGAGTCGACAACAGCTTTTACGGCATGAAGAATAGACGCCAAACCCCCCTTCATGTCAGCAGATCCTCTTCCATACAGCCTGTTCCCGTCAATCCTTGGATCAAAAGGATCAACCATACCCTCGACCCCAACGGTATCCACATGACCATTCAAGATTAGCGAGGGAGCAGAGCCTTTGCCCCGGAGAACCCCGACAACGTTAGGCCGATCCTTCTCGACCTCACACAACTCGACGTCAAGCCCTATGCCATCGAGAAAATCTGCCACGAAAGCACCGATCTCAGCTTCACCCGCACCTCCTGGAACCAGTGAGGGATTCACAGAGTCGATCTTGACGAGCTCCTTGAGAGTCAGCACCAGATCATGACCATCTACCCGCGAGAAAACCGCAGTCAACGGGACAAACTACCCCTGATATAATGGCTACTTCAATACACACCTTGAGAGTTGAAAAGGTCAACTCTAGAACATATTCATGAGAAAACAGTCAAACCCATTGTGATGGATCCGGTTTCGAGAAAACGGCAGCCTTGACCATTAAGCTTCAAGCTTGCATCAAGAGACGATAGGCTTACCTGAAGTTCTTGGCGGGCCCGAAGGGACTCGAACCCTTGACTTCAGGCTCCGAAGGCTTTCGCAGGTCTAGACCACTGCGCCCTATCCGACTAGGCAACGGGCCCCACAGATCCGAAGTGAACAACCGATTAAAGAAATTATCTATCACATCCACAAGAGAATGATTCAAGAGAAACCCTGAACAGGAAAGATGCGAAAAAAGGAAGCAGAAAAACAGATATTCTAAATAGAAGAAGAGAGAAACCACTGTATACTTCTTGGAACATAGAGAGGAAGAAAGATGAGTTCTCAAACCCACCTCCACGACCTGAAGTTCAGAATGATGACCATCGATCTCCTCAGAATGGCAAAGGAACGATACACCTACCGAGAGCTGTCCCAGCACACCAACCTCCCAGTAACAGTTCTGAGCAGATACGTGAAGGGACATGTATTACCAACGACAAAGAGAGCAAAAACAATATGGAACTCGCTGGAGAAACTCGTGAGCCTGGAGAACGAGTTCAGAAATAGGATAAGCTTCGACGAATCAGGCTACTTCGACAACACAAACATCATCTGCAACGTATCCCTCCTATCCCAAGGAGCCCAACATGCGCTCTCAAAATTCGCTGGACGCAGAATAACGAAAGTTATGACCGCAGCCGTAGACGGGATACCTGTAGCCACAATGATCGCTGAAGCATTCGGTGTAGACCTAGTGGTGGCAAAGAACACAAAGGAGGTTGGGGTCCACGACTTCCTCGAGGAAAGCTACATCCCAAGCAACTCAGCAGTAAGGATGGTACTGTACGTGCCCAAGAAGTCCCTCAAGAGAGGAGACAGCATCCTCATAGTCGACGACGTGATCAGGTCCGGGGAGACCCAGAGGGCATTGATCAACCTAGTCGAGAAGGCCAAGGCTGAAGTGGCAGGAATCTATGCACTGATCGGCGTGGGAGAAAACTGGAGGGAGAAAATACCCACCTCTTCGGACGGCCCCTGCGAAGTAGTACTAACCATATTGCCAAGCGGCAGCGAATAGGCGACCGGAAGAAGATAAGCGGAAAACATCCAAGCAGTATTTAACCTTCAAACCCTACTGAACAGCCTCCTGAGAGTTCTCCTGTAGGGCGCCGAAACCACACCGTTCTCCGTGACTATTCCAGTTACGTATCTAGGAGGCGTAATATCGAAGGCAGGGTTCAACGCGTGTATGCCCTCTGGCGCAACGCGTCTGCCCTGAAAGCTTAGGACCTCACCTTCATCTCTCAACTCCACCTCGACATCCTTCAACCCGGTCTTCAAATCGATCGTGGAGCGAGGAGAAGCAACGTAGAAGGGAACCCTATTTTCTCTCGCGAGAACCGCGATCATATATGTTCCAACCTTGTTAACAACCGACCCATCTCCAAGAACCCGGTCAGCCCCAACAAGCACCTTGTCAATCATACCCTCTGCCAGCACATAGCCCACAGCGCTGTCCACTACCAACTTGACGGGGATCCCAGAACTCTTGAGTTCGAAGGTTGTAAGCCTAGCCCCCTGCAACATAGACCTCGTCTCGGTCGCAATCACCTCCACCTTCTTACCAGACTCAACGGCTGCCTTGATGATTCCGAGCGCCGTCCCGTAGCCCACCGTGCCAAACGCCCCAGGGTTACAGTGTGTCAGAACAACGTCACCGTCATCAAGCAGAGGAGCACCATTCCTACCTATGGCCAAGTTCGCCCGAAGATCCTCCTCAGCCAACCCTAACGCAGTATCCAACACAGACTCCTTCAACGTTTCAACATCCCCCTCCCCACATCGAACCCTCTCTAGGACGCGGTCGATCGCCCAGAAAAGATTCACAGCCGTAGGTCTCGTCAATCTCAGTTGATTCGCCGAGAGCTTCAAGTCGTGTACCAGCCCTCTCTTGGAGCCTGACTTGGAGGAGAAAGCTGCAAGGGCAAGACCGAAAGCGGCGGCGACACCTATGATAGGGGCACCCCGAATCTTCATCTCCCGAATCGCCTCCGCAACCTCACTAGAACTGCGAAGCCTGAGTTCAACGACCTCATGAGGCAGCCTAGACTGGTCAAGAGTGACTAGGACACCATTCTCCCATCTGATCGTCCGATTAATGCTCAGACTCCCACCTCCAATAGGAGAGATAGGATAGACTGCGATAGCCTATCAGCAGCTTGGATCACTTCGGGGGTCATCTCTACCCCGAACTGGACATCCTCTGGTTGAACCCCTATCAGTAAGACCTTTGCACCCGTCTCAGAGGCAACGTATCCTGAGAGAACCGACAGAGACAAGGCATGAGTACTGAACCTAGCCTCCAGAATAGATTCTGGATTGACTAAACGGGCTTCACCAGGGTTCAAACCTAGCTCGGCTGCATCAATTATCAGGAGATGACTGGGAGCCAACTTTCTTATGGGACCGGTGAAGCTCTCCGGCACCGTCTCGCAGTCGAAGAGTTCCACAAATCCGGGAACTCTGCCCTTCAACCGATCGATCACCGCCAGACCAACAGCATCATCTCTCCTAATCCGACTGCCCACACCCAGAACGACAACCCTTGTGGCACCCTCAAGCCACACTTTCAACTCATGTAACAACGGCTAACTCAGATCTGATTTCCAGGCAAGTGAATATGAAGGTGTTGGGTCAGAAGCTGAAGCCTCAATGAAAGCCCTTTTAACCTGCAATCGAGCCCAGCACAACCTATTTCTAGCAAAGCCGCATGTTCTTGCGATTTGGCAGTGTGATGAATCTTGGATAGAGAATCCCCGTTGGAAAGAGAGGTAATCGAAGCCAGGTGTCAGGAAGACAAGGTGACTGTCTCTGACAAGGATGATCTGAGCTTCCTCAATGAGAGGGGATACGGAGATCTCGACAAGGAGAACCAAGTACTCGTTCTGGCTCCCTATGAGGCCCTCTACCTTGTGCTTGACAAAAAGCTGAGGACCTTAGACTCTTTGACCGAGTCAGAGTTGGATCTACCCGAGCTTCTTGAGAGATTTCGTCTGAAGGACCCGGAGATATGGACAAGATACCTAGTCTATCGAGACCTCAGGGACAGAGGATACGTCGTAAGAGAGGGATTCGGCTTCGGAATAGACTTCAGGGTCTACGATAGAGGAGAACACGGCAAGAAAGCTGCCAAGTACGTAATCTTTGGGATAAATGAGGGAAACCCTGTCCCGATCAGCAGGATAGCTCAAGTCTTGAGCTACGTGAAGAGCTTGAAGCGAGAGTTAATCTTGGCCGTGATAGACAGGAGAGGAGAAGTGGTATACTACTCGGTCTTTGAAATGGTGCCATAGAGATGAGAAAACTCGCGGGGTTCCTCGCGATCATCAGACCCATCAACTCCCTAATGACAGGGATCAGCGTCCTGATAGGTCAACTGATAGCTGGGGACAGCATACAGGTCTTCTCTAGCACACTGGGCTTCACGACAGCCTTCTCACTTGCAGCAGCAGCAATGGTGATCAATGATTATTGCGACCGCGACATAGACGCAATAAACGAGCCTCAGAGACCCATTCCTAGCGGGCTCATATCACCCAGGGAAGCCCTGATCTACGCAGCCTTCCTAGAAGTGATCGGGCTGGTGGCAGCGACCTACAGCAACCTCAAATGCCTAGTCATAACCATCGCAACGATAATAGTATCGACACTGTACAATACGCGGGGAAAGAAGACAGGACTCCCAGGAAACCTTATGGTCAGCGCATGCGTCGCGATGCCCTTCGTGTATGGTGGATACCTCACAGGAAAGGAACCCAGCCTCCTCCTCTGGACCCTTGGACTCCTAGCCTTCCTCGCGAACACCGGACGAGAGGTAACCAAGGGAATAGTCGACATGGAAGGCGATAAGACACGGAACGTCAAGACGATAGCCGCTGTCTTCGGACGGAGGGCCGCGGCATCCTCGGCCTCCACATTCTACCTCTCCGCGGTAGCCCTGAGTGTGCTACCTGCGTTGAGTGAGAGGGTATCAGCGTTCTACCTTCCGGTAGTATTCGTAACCGACATCGGGCTGATCGTCTCTTCCATCTCGCTAATGAGAAATCAGAGCAGGGAAAACGCTAGAAGGGTGAAGAACCACGTCTTAGTTTACATGCTAACCGGAATACTGGCTTTCTGGGCCGGTAGCCTCGGACGGTGAGTGGTAGTATGCCCCGATTCCAGACCCTTAGAGGAATGAGAGACTTCCTACCTGAAGACCTACAGAAGAGAAGACACGTGGAGAACACGATCCGACGGCTCTTCGATCTATACGGCTACGAGGAGGTAGCTACACCGATCATCGAGTCAATGCAGCTGGTAGCTGCAAAGGCAGGTGAAGAGATAAGGCATAGAATGTACTCCTTCCTGGACCTGGGCAAGAGAGAGGTCGCCCTGAGGCCTGAGATGACCGCCTCAGTCGCAAGGCTGGTGATCAACCACCTAAGGTACTCCCCGAAGCCACTGAGGCTCGGATACGTCTCCAACTGCTTCCGCTACGACGAACCCCAGCAGGGACGATACAGAGAGTTCTGGCAGGGAGGCTTCGAACTCTTCGGATCCACCAAGCCAGAAGCCGACGCAGAGATCCTCACCATCGCCGACCAGCTGATGAGGAACCTGGGCTTCCAGAGCTACGAGATCAAGGTAAGCCATGTAGGGATAATGAGAGGAGTCCTTGAGCAGGAGGGTGTCGACGAACGAACACAGGATGAGGCCTTGGCATTCATGGATCGAAGCGAGTACGAGAGACTAATAGCCCTACTGGAAGAGCGCGTCTCAAACCAGTGCATTGAAGTATCTAGGCAGCTGTTCGATGTGAGAACAGATGCCGTTAACAAGGTCCTAGACCAAGGAAGAGAGCTACTACAGAACTACGAGAAGGCACTCCAATCTCTTGAGAACCTTGGGAGCATCATGAGCATCCTAGCAGACAGTGGGGCAGACATCCCTGCGACGATCAATCTTGGTTTCGGAAGAGGTCTCGAATACTATACAGGCATGGTCTTCGAGGTATTCGTCCCAGACCTAGGTATAGCCCTGAATGGAGGCGGTAGATACGACCGGCTGATAGAGGTATTCGGGGGAGAACCCACCCCAGCCGTGGGCTGCGCCCCAGGAATCGACCGGATCGTCCTTGCCATGGAGAAGAAGAACCTCTTCAAGAGAGAAGAGAGAGGACCCAGGATTCTCGTCATCCCCCTTGAAGACGAACTCCAAGGTCAAGCCCTAGGAATAGCGGAGAAGCTGAGAAAGAAGGGTTACCGTACGGAAGTCGAGGTGACAGGAAGAGGGCTTAAGAAAGCACTCTCAATCGCATCCAGCGCGAAATACACCCATGCGGTCATAGTAGGACGAAGAGAACTTTCAAGAGACTCAGTGACCGTCAGAAATCTGGCGAAAAACGAACAGACAGAAGTAAAGATAGATGACATACAAAACCGACTATAATGGGAGTGTAACCCGGCATCAATCGGCCGACTGCTCCCGATCGACAGAATAAGGCTGAAGACCCCTTGAGTATCTGACGATCAAGTCGACTAGAAACGCTTCTGATCCCAACCTCTCAGGGCTATGAGCGAGAACACAGATATACGTACTGAACATTAGACCAAATATCGGTCTCGGCAAGCGATACATGACACCGGCGGGTGATAGGAATGAAACACGTCTTGTTTATCTGCGTTGAAAACGCCGGCAGAAGCCAGATGGCTGAAGCCTTCGCGAACCACTACGGAAAAGGAAGACTGACCGCCTCAAGCGCCGGCATAACATTGGCAGAGAGAGTCAACCCTGTGGTGGTTAAAGCCATGAAAGAGAAAGGAATCGACATATCCATGAACAAGCCGAAACTGCTCACGACGAAGATGCTGGAAGATGCTGAGCAGATCATAACAATGGGCTGTGGTGCCGAGAGATTCTGCCCAGCTCCGCTTCTCAAGAACGTGATAGACTGGGAATTGGAAGACCCGAAAGGAAGACCGATAGACGAAGTCCGAAGGATAAGAGACGAGATAGAAACAAGGGTCCTAAAACTGATTGCTGAAATCTGAGTAATACCCTTCGAAAACCTGAAGACCAACCAAGTAACCCAAGATAAGGTTGAAATGGCGGGCCCGGCGGGATTTGAACCCACGACCTACGACTCTCGCCGGTGGCCTTAGGAGGCCGCCGCTTTAGACGAGCCTCACCGCTTCTCTGTCCGGACTGAGCTACGGGCCCTAATCTATCCCAGAACCTCGATCTCATTAAAGTTTCTAATACTTAAGAATGGAAGACTTATCAGGGCAGAGAACACCTGCAAGAGTACGCGGGGGTTACCGAGACAGGTCAAAGAAAGCACCTCTAACCGAGCAGCTTGTGAAAGTGCAGGACTTAAGAACCCTATACCAAGGAACGCAGAATCTGGGCCAGATTAAGAGATCCTGTGGCGTAGGCCTTCGCGGGTTCGAGTCCCGCCCCCCGCACCACCCTGATTAGTGTAACCATACCCGTCCAGAAGCACTAAGAACCATCAACCAAGATCAACAACACATGCTCCCCAGTAATCAGCCTTCACAATCGGAAAAACAGTCAACTCGCCTGAAGCGACCTGCCAAACAAGAAATGTGACTCACAAAGACCCATCCTTTCTCGAGGCGAAAACCAAGAAGGTTTAAAAGTTGCTGAAATCGAACTCCAGCTGACATGGCCGAGGTGAGGTAGGCGGTTAACCTGGTGGCCTGTGGAGCCGCATAGCCGGGTTCGAGTCCCGGCCTCGGCCCTCCCAGAAGCGTTTCTCGGGGCTATTTTCCGTTAAATAGCTCTATCTGAAATCTTGCCTTTCCACTCCGAAATATGAGTTCACATGACGATAAGATTTAGTGCAATAGAATAGGAGGATTAGGATGATATGATCAAAATCATAAAACCTCCAAGACTTGCCAAAGGTGACACTATTGGCATTGTAGCCACTTCTTTTCCTTTTCCGACAGACAAAACTAGCAACTATTATCTACAATACAGGAAGGGAGTAGAAGAATTAGAAAGCATGGGTTTCAAAGTCAAAGAGGGAGAAAACCTAAGGAAAGTTAAATGGTGGTTTGCAGGTACCCCAGAAGAGAGAGCAGAAGACATCAACTCAATGTTTAGCGACCCCGAAGTAAAAGCTATCATTGTCCATGATGGTGGTCAGTCAGCAATCGCAATTCTGGAACACATAGATTACGAATTGGTAAGAATGAATCCAAAGCCCTTTCTTGGTTTCAGTGATATTACGAATATTCACTGCGCCTTGTTTGCAAAGGTGGGGATGGTAGGTTTCCACGCTGCGTTGCTTACATACAGTCTTGGTCGAGTTTGGGAAGAATATCTGCCTGATAAGAAAGAGACCGGCAAGAAGATGCTTCTGAACGTGCTTACATCAACAAACGCCTTAGGGAAAATACAGCCCTTAACCAAATGGGAGTGTTGGCGCCGGGGGCAGGCTTCTGGCACTCTCTTCGGCGGCAATTTGAGCATGTTATCTTCTTTAGTGGGTACAGAGTATTTTCCCTCGATCGAAGACCTGCGAGGCTCTATTTTTTTCTGGGAAATTGACAATACCCCGTCCTATAGAATAGAAAAAGGATTGTACCAACTCAAGTATGCAGGAGTCTTGGATGTTATATCAGGAATGCTGGTCGGTAAGCTACCAGATATAAAGAGAACCGCATGGGAAGGGTTTGAGGAACCGACGCCAAAGAGAATAGTTATGGAAGTATTAGGAGAATATGATTTTCCAATTTTGGGAGAGGTTGATTTTGGACATAAAACGGTGGATATGCCTATGCCTATTGGATTAACGGCGAAAATGGATTCACAGAATCTGGATTTTGAAGTTCTAGAATCAGCCGTCATATAGAGTTGCTTCTTTTCGATCGTGGTGGGATTCGTTAGGAGTGGGTTGCAGAATTGTCATGTGCAGTCTGAGTTTTCAGTCTGACTAATGTAACGTTGAATATTGGGTCCACGAATAGGGTATGCAACATCAAAAGCCGGATTTGACATCGAGATAGGTCTTAAATATCAAGAGTCTGCCAGCCACATACATGGACGTCAGAGAACTAGTCCGCTACAGCCATAGTGTTCGCAGGCTCTATTTCGAGGCCCTCGCAAAGTTGCCTTGGAGTGAGGTCGTAAAACCTAGAGGTGCAAGCTTCGACTCGATGAGGAACATATTCCTCCACTTGACCATCGTCGAAGATCGGTGGATCAACTATACTATTCCAGGTCGGTTCAAGGATTGGGTCGATCCATCCTTTGACAAATTCAAAGACTTCGATGCGTTGAAGGAATTCATGCTCCGCATGGAGGAGAAGACGGAAGACTACTTGAGCAGACTTACAGCAGAGGAACTCAGTAGGAGAATTGTCATCCCTTGGGGGGATACCCCTGAAACAAGAATCAGTGTCGAGACAGCACTCACCCACATGGTAGTGGAGGATCTTATCCACTATGGCGAGTTGTCGGATCTTCTTTGGCAGATGGGTGCGGAGGCTCCATACCTCGCGTTTTGGCGCTACAAGTACAACGTGGATAGTCGAGGCAAAACTCCACAGTGACACAAAGCCCTCAAATGGAGCGTAGCTGTGGAGAAGGGGGCATCGATCTCTTGTGCTCAGAATTCTTTATCCTCCAGGCGACTTTATCAACAGTCTCTGGGGAGATCTTCAAGGCTTCGCAGATATCTTCTCTTTCCATCTTGAGATCCACCAGCCCATGTAAGACTAGATCCAGAATCTCATATTTTATGCCGAGCTCACCCTCAGCGGTTTGACCAGACCAAAAACCAGGTGAGGAAGCTTTCTGTACGACTCGTTCAGGAATGCCCAAGAAGGGTGCCAATTGCCTCACTTGTGTCTTATACAGGTCTCCAATCGGCAACATATCTACCCCTCCATCCCCGTACTTGGTGAAGTATCCTACCAGCAACTCACTTCTATCCCCTGAGCCGGCTACGAGGCGGTTGAGTCTGTTTGCATATGAGTAGAGGGTTAGCATCCTGAACCTCGGCTGAAGGTTTCCTCTGGCGACCCTGTCTGATGCATCGAAGTGAGGGCACACTTCTGCAAAGGTCTTTACGAGCGGCCCGATCTTGACCACTTCTTGTTCGATCCGTAAAGCCTCACACAAGGATCTGGCGTCATCCATATCCTTCGGATCAGTGGTCTCTGACGGGAGCAGAAGCCCAAGAACCTTATCAGACCCAAGGGCATCAGCACAGAGAGCTGCAACCACCGATGAGTCAATACCACCACTAATACCGAGTACAACCCCGCTAGCCCCAGCGACCCGAATTTGCACCTTCAAGAAATTAGAGATATGCCGTTTCACAGCCGACGAATCGATGCGCAAAGACTCCTTCGTTAACATAGGAAGTCCACTTCTTCCTGCTGGATTCTTCCAGCATCCTCCTTAAACCCATATCGTTCGCACAAGCCCACATTTGTACCTTGAAGTTGCAGACACCCATGAAGAGAGAAACATCAGGTTCCTTTCCGAAACAGAATTCTAGATGAAACGATAGATCCAGCATAGAGTGGGATAGTGAAGCCAGTGTCGACAGAAGGACTCGAATGTTACATCTGCAAGAAGATCAAGAAGAGAATCCATCTCTGCAACAACTTCAGACCTTCAAAGATCGTTTGCGACGAATGCTGCAAGGACTACCAGAGACAGAGATACTGCACCCAACGAGCATGCCCATACAGAACACACTGATCAGCAGGACAATATGGTTCAGAGATCTGCATATTCGATCTCAGAAACCCACCGCACAGATGAGACAATTGGAACTCGTCATAATGACATGAAAAGCAATTTGACCTGTTCGATCCCTCGCATTCCCCTAAGCCGACCTACTAGATCGAGTATTCGCTTGTTGCTTCCTTCTGCAACGAAGATTTCAAGGCAATGCTTGTTCCTTATGTGCCTGTGCATGTTCTCGACTACCACATCATCAAACTCATGTCTGATCTCGGTCAATTTGAGATCGACATCCCTTCTCTCGATATCGCATGATGCCATGATAGTCGCAGACAAATCTCCGGTTTCTACCTTCGAAGCTTCTGCTTCAGCCATTAGATTTCTAAGTGCATCTCTGAATGCCTCAGATCTGCTATAGTACCCTCGGGTCTCCATGAACTCGTCAAAATTTTTCAGAAGCTGACCCGGAAGTGTCACACTCACAACAACCATTTCCATTCACCAGGGATATATTAACTGACCTCAGTTATATTAATAGCCTAATAATATCTGATGCCTCATTTCTAGCATCAAATTCATATCGAGCCGAACGCCTCTGATTCGTCGCTAAGAGCTGGTATGCGTGGCAGAAAGCGATGAAAAAGAGACAGGGAAGAGAGCAGAGGAAAAACACGAGGAGCCATGGCTCTACCTAGCCTTGGTCTTGGCGGTTACTATAGCTGCATCTTTTCTGCTCGATAAACTTCTCGATGGCATCCCACTAGGATTCGATATACCAGTGCTGAATGAGCCCGCAACAGTTTCCACAATACTCTATCATACAGCCGTTATCGCCACAGGTGGATATGTTGGGATCACTGGACTCAAGGAGCTAATCATTGAGAGAAGATTCTCCGTTGAATTTCTTATGGCAGTGGCTGCAATCGGTGCAGCTTACCTGGATTACCTTTTTGAGGGCGCCACAATCCTCCTCCTGTACTCACTCGCAGAGCATTTCGAAGACTACATCGAGGATAGGGCAAGGAAAACGGTTGAAGAACTCTCAACGTATATGCCTGATGCAGCAAGGGTGATCGAGAACGGTTTGGAAAAGACCCTCAAACTCAAAGAGATCAAGCCTGGAATGGTCGTAGTCGTGAGACCGGGCGAGAGAATCCCTTTGGACGGTCGGATTGTAGAGGGTTCATCTAGCGTAGACCAATCGGTTGTGACAGGAGAATCTATTCCCGCATTCAAGAAGAGGGACGCCGCCGTCTATGCAGGAACTCTGAATATGGACGGCTTGTTGAGGATCATGGTTACGAAGAGCGTCGAACAGACACTCGTCTCGAGGATCATAGAGCTGGTGATGGAGTCAAGGAGGAGAAAAGCATCTATCGAGAGACTTGTCGATAGGTTCGCGCGAATCTATGTCCCGATCGTAATCTCGCTTGCCCTGTTCACAGCAGTTCTTCTGCCGAGGATCCTGGGCGGGACGACTGAGGTTTGGCTCTATAGATCACTGATACTCCTCGTGGTCTCTTGCCCAAGCGCATTCGTGGTATCTGTCCCAGCAACTATCTTCACAGCAATAACCGTGGCAGCCAGAAAGGGTGTAATAATTAAGGGCGGCGCATATGTTGAGAATTTAGCGCGGATCAATGCAGTTGTCTTCGACAAGACTGGTACGTTGACTCTTGGAAAGCCGGTTGTCCTCGAAACCACCCTGTTCAAGAGAGTTCTTGACGAGAATCTTCTAGTCTATGCAGCAGCCTTAGAGCAGTATTCGAAACATCCAATGGCCGATG
>CAZBVH010000031.1:0-15858 GCA_964495315.1 uncultured Candidatus Bathyarchaeia archaeon
CCTCTATCTTCCAAGTCCATGACACGTGGCGGTGACCGCAGAGAACGAGTCCAACGCTGTCCTGGATCAACATCCTTAGGGTGTCTCCTGCGTCGATGAGTATGTCCCTCTCTCTTCCGGCGTTCGGTACTGGCACGAGGTGGTGGTGAAGGGCGAAGATCTTCATCTTATCCCTACGTGCGGCAGCCAGAGATTCATGGATGTACTTGAGGAAGACGCGCCCGATGTGTCCTTCGTCAACGTCAGGTGAACTGCTGTCGATGCCTATGAGATGGATTTCTTCATCCTCATGCTTGACCATCCTTTCGCCGAAGTATTTTTCGAAAGCCTCGTATCCGACGTTTCTGGCATCGTGGTTCCCCATGATGACTATTGGCTCAGGCTCCAGCTTCTCTGTGAGTTCTCTTGCCTGCCTGAACTCTTCCGGCAGGCCGCCTGCCGTCAGGTCCCCAGTGATTATCACTGCGTTGGGTGCAAGCTTGTTGACTTCTCGGATGCATTGCAGAACTTTCTCCTTCTTGAATCCTGCCTCTCCAACATGCATGTCGGAGAGATGCGCGATAGCATATTCGTCCTTCATGGTCTGACACGCCCACCGTCTACTCTCATCTCAATTGGCAGGCTTAACAGTATTTCCTCAGGAAGGAAGAAACCGATTTAAGAGACTCCTCTTATTTTGCTTCGTGCCTGGGCCGGTGGCGCAGTGGAATGCGCGCTGCGTTGGCATCGCAGAGGTCGCGGGTTCGAGTCCCGCCCGGTCCACCACTCCATGCACACAACCCTGATTGGACATGACCACCACCAGCAGAACACACAGCCTGTCATCGGCATGGTTTCGAGGTGTAGTACAGGGGCCTCTTCACGCTTCTGTTCCGCGATCCTTTGTAGCCCTCTTCTGTCCGAGTGGAGGAGGGTGAGCGCGGTATGCCCGAGCAATTCGCCACAAACCTGGAAACTGGTCTAAGCCTAGAAGAGGTTCAGAGTAGGCTAAGGGAATACGGGTACAACGAGGTCCCAGAAAGACGAGTAAGCCCAATCGTCAGGTTTCTCAGGAAGTTTTGGGGCATCACGCCTTGGATGCTAGAGATTACAGTGATGCTGACCTGGTTTCTGGGGAAGTATCTGGAAACCTATGTAATAGCGGCCCTCCTATTCTTCAATGGCATTCTAGCCTTTTTTCAGGAAGAGAAGGCAGACTCAGCGGTGTCCCTCCTCAAGCAAAGGCTCAAGGTGAACGCCAGAGTGAAGCGAGGTGGGCGATGGATTGGCGTTTCTGCGCGGGAGCTGGTTCCCGGCGATCTCGTAAGATTGAGGGCGGGTGATTTCGTTCCTGCCGACATCAAAGTATCGGAGGGAGCTGTAGAGGTTGATCAGTCATCTCTAACGGGTGAGTCGCTGACCTTCGAGAGGAAGGTCAACGAGCTGCTTCTCTCTGGCTCCATTATTACTAGAGGGGAGGTCACTGGGATCGTTGTCTCGACCGGTACGAAGACCTACTTTGGCCGGACGGTGGAACTAGTCCAGATAGCGAGGCCCAGGCTGCACATGGAGGAGGCGATCTCCAAGGTTGTGAGGTGGCTGCTGCTGATGGTAGGTGTCCTGCTCTCGATCGGCTTGACGCTTGCAGTATTGAGGGGCATGAGCCTCGTTGAGATGCTTCCCTTGGCGGTAATCCTCTTGGTCTCGGCGATACCGGTTGCGTTACCAACGATGTTCACTGTCAGTATGGCTATGGGCTCGCTGGAACTCGCAAAGAAAGGGGTACTCGTCACCAGGATGGATGCCAGCGAAGACGCGGCCACCATGGACACGCTCTGCGTGGACAAGACAGGCACAATAACCCTGAACAAACTCTCCATAACAGACGTGATAGCTCTCGGCAGATACAAGAAAGAGGATGTAGTACTATACGGCGCTCTTGCTTCTCAGGAGGCGAACCAAGATCCGATAGACCTCGCCTTCATCTCGGCTGCAAGGGAGATGCAGATGCCACTAGGCGGCTATCTGCAGAGGAGGTTCGTCCCATTCGACCCGTCCACTAGGAGAACGGAATCCATCATAGAAAAGGAAGGGCAAAGATTCGTCGTCTTCAAGGGTGCAGTGAACGTTCTGGTCAATCTCTGTAGGAACGATCCGGAAGAGCGCGGAGGAATAGAGAAGGGTGTTGAGAGCCTATCGGCTAAAGGCTACAGGGTCATAGCCGTCGCCAAAGGCAGGGCGGAGAATGATCTCGAGTTGGTTGGCGTTGCCGCGCTCTCCGACAGTCCTCGGCCGGACTCTTCTAGGCTGATCGCTGAACTCAGGGACCTCGGTGTCTCAGTAAAGATGTTGACTGGTGATGCCTTGCCTATAGCGAAGGAGGTGGCGAGTCAGGTTGGCCTCGGCGGGAAGATAACGACGATATGGGATCTGAGAGACGATTTGAAAGAGGATAAGCATCTCCGGAGCGTGGAAGAGAGCGACGGCTTCGCTGAGATCTACCCTGAAGACAAGTATCTTATCGTCAAGAGTCTCCAGAGGACGGGTCACATAGTTGGCATGACGGGTGATGGCGTCAACGACGCTCCGGCTTTGAGACAAGCCGAGGTCGGAGTGGCGGTGAGCAGTGCGACAGATGTTGCAAAGCAGGCGTCCAGCGCAGTCCTCACTACCGGCGGGCTGGTAGGCATAGTGGACTTGGTCAAGTCCGGGAGGATGATACATCAGAGGATAGCTACATGGATAATGAACAAGATAGTTCGAACATTCAAGAGACTGGTCTTCGTAGTTCTTGCCTTCATTCTCACAGGGCAATACGTTGTATCGACGCTTCAGATGACGTTGCTCTTGTTCCTGAGCGACTACGTCACGTTATCGCTTGCAACCGACAAGGTCAGCTACTCGAGGAGACCTGAGAGCTGGGATGTAACGGGTCTAGTGAAGGTGGGGCTGGTTATAGGCATTCTAATGGTGGCTGAGTCTATGCTTCTACTCTACATCGGTCTACTGCAATTCGACATACGAAGCAATATTGAGCAGGTAAGGACATTTGTATTTGACTTTCTCGTCTTCTCCGGGTACTTCACCGTGATCGCGTTGAGGGAGCGGAAACACTTCTGGAAGTCCATGCCGAGCAGACCCCTTCTCCTGGCGATCACGGTTAACTCGATCGCTGTATCGCTGATCTCAATCTGGGGAGTACGCGGCTTGGCTTCAATAACTCCCTTTGCGCTCCTGACGGTTCTTGTGTACTCATTTGTCACATGCCTTCTGCTAAATGACTTCGTCAAAGTCTTCATGGTAGAGAGCATGGGAATGGGGCCATGAGATCTTGCTGTTTACTCTCCCCTATAATTGTGGTCGAGTATCGCTTTACTTCGCGGGAGGAAAAAGAGATTAACTCTCGCTCGAAAGATGTTCATCACTGTCTAGTATTAGGGGTGGATAGGCTTTGAGTCAGAGATTGGTGGGGAGAAAGGCTTTCGTTACCGGTGGCGGTAGGGGAATTGGGCGCGGCATCTGTCTGGCTTTGGCTAAGGCTGGTGTGGATGTCGTTGTGTCTGACGTCATCTTGGAGAATGCGGAGAGCGTGGCGGCTGAGATCAGGGGTCTGGGCCGTGAGGCGCTCTCAGCTGGGATTGATGTAGCGGACCGTAGTAGCGTGGAGGTTGCTATCAAGTATGCATTGGAGAAGTTTGGCAATATCGATATTCTCGTGAACAATGCGGGGGTAATCAAGCAGGCGCCCATTCTCGAGCTGACCGAGGAGGATTGGGATCTCGTGGTGGGTGTAAACCTGAAGGGGGTCTTCCTCTGCTCGAGGGCTGTGATTCCCCATATGGTGGAGAGGAAGAGTGGAAGAATAATCAACATTGCATCGATCTCTGGGAAGAACGGTTTTCCCGGTCAAGCCGCTTACGGCTCTTCTAAGTTTGGTGTGGTCGGCTTAACCCAGGTTATGGCGCGTGAGCTTGCCCAGTACGGGATCACTGTGAACGCTATCTGTCCGGGAATCATCTACACTTGGATGTGGGAGTACCTTTCTTCGCTGGCAGCCAAGGAGCTGAAGACGACGCCTGAGGAAGCATTCAAGAGGATCTCAACCGAACACATACCTTTAAGGAGGCCTCAGACGCCCGAGGACATAGGCAGCCTCGCTGTCTTCCTAGCTTCCGATGAGGCGAAGAATATTACTGGGCAGTCGATCAATGTCGACGGCGGAATGGTAACGCACTGATGCAGCCACCCATTCGCCTCGATCATGTGTAAGTAAGGACAGTGGAGGAGAAGAGTATACTAGGTATCAAGGTTGTTTGAGGGTGTAGGGTTTGACTACTTTGGATGAGAAGATGATGGTGGAAATGTACCGAAAGATGCTGAGAGTGAGGAAGTTTGAGGAAAAGGTGAGCGAGCTCTTTGCCGCAGGGAAGATCCCTGGGTTCGTCCACCTGTACGTCGGGGAGGAGGCGGTTGCCGTGGGGGCTTGCTCCGCTCTCAGGCGTGACGACTACATGACGAGTACGCACCGTGGTCACGGCCACTGTATTGCCAAGGGAGGCGAACTCAAGTATATGATGGCTGAGCTCTTCGGGAAGAGGACAGGCTACTGCAAAGGCAAGGGAGGCTCGATGCACATTGCTGATATCGATCTCGGCATACTAGGTGCAAACGGCATTGTAGGCGCCGGTATCCCCATAGCGGTCGGCGCAGCCCTCTCTGCCAAGTTGAGAGGCACAGACCAGGTTGCCCTGAGCTTCTTCGGGGACGGTGCCTCAAACAGGGCAACCTTCCATGAGGGAATAAACCTGGCCGCAATCTGGCATCTCCCCGCGATCTTCCTGTGCGAGAACAACCTCTACGCTCAAACAACACCCATGAGGGCTGGGACCGCTGTTGAGAACATAGCGGATCGAGCCTCAGCCTACTCGATTCCCGGCGTAATCGTTGACGGAAACGACGTCCTGGCAGTATACGAGGCGGTGGCAGAAGCCGTGGGAAGGGCTCGAAGAGGGGATGGACCTACGCTGGTCGAGTGCAAGACGTATCGTTGGCGAGGGCACTCGGAGGGTGATCCTCAAAAGTACAGGGGTAGAGAGGAGGTTGAGGACTGGGTGCGAAGATGTCCCATCAGGCGCTTCGAGGCACATCTGACAAAGATAGGCGTCCTCACAGACCGAGATATCCAGGAGATCGACGAGGCGGTGAGAAGGGAGGTCCAGGAGGCAGTGGACTTCGCTGAGAGAAGCCCCTACCCGAGACCGGAGGAGGCTCTTGAAGACCTCTACGCGCCGATCGCAAGGGAGGTGGCATGATGCCTGAGCGAGAGGTCACCTTCGACGGGGCCATCCTCGAAGCATTGCGAGAGGAGATGAGGCGAGACCCCTCAGTATGCCTCTTGGGTGAGTGTATAGGGGTAGGTTATGATCGTTCCCCACTTCTCGAAGAGTTTGGGTCTGAACGTGTTAGGGATACGCCGATATCCGAGACGGCTATCATCGCGAGTTCCCTAGGCGCAGCGGTGACCGGTATGCGTCCGGTGGCACACATAATGTTCACGGATTTTCTCTGCTGTTGCATGGACGAGATTGTCAACCAAGTAGCCAAGATCAGGTACATGTTCGGTGGAAAGGCTCACCCTCATCTTGTCATCCGTGTCACTTCCACTGGGGGCGGGAGATCTTCTGCGGCTCAGCACTCTCAGAGCTTAGAATCTTGGTTTATCCACGTGCCAGGGCTGAGGGTCGCGTATCCCTCGACACCCTTCGATGCCAAGGGGCTGATGAAGGCCGCGATCAGGTCGGATGACCCGGTCATATTCTTCGAACACCACAAGCTTGGACGCATGAAGGGCACCGTTCCTGAGGAAGACTACACAGTTCCATTTGGGGTTGCAGAGGTCAAGAGGAAGGGCAAAGATGTCACACTCTTCGCCTACGGCTATCTGCTTCACATCGCACTTTCTGCGGCCGAAAGCTTGAGAAGAGAAGGCTTAGAGGTAGAGGTCGTGGACCCGAGGACCCTGAGTCCCCTCGATACAAGGGCGATCCTCGAGTCGGTCAAGAAGACTGGGCGCCTCGTAACTGTGGAGGAAGGGGCGAAAACCGGCGGTGTCGGGGCTGAGGTCGCTGCCTTAGTCGCGGACGAAGCGTTCGACTTCCTAGACGCGCCCATAAAACGTGTGGCAGCCCTCGACACACCAGTCCCGATGAGCCCTCCCCTCGAGAGGTTCGTCCTGCCTGACGAATCAAAGATCATAGAGGCCGTCAAAGCAATCGTCTGACACTGCCATTGTCGGTTCCGCAGGTCTACCACTGTAGCGACGGCGATCCGCAAGGAGTTGAGACTGCGCGTTGCTCGTTAGCTGACAATTCTTAAGAGTGCTCTGCTCTCAACTCAGGTCCGGTGATCTCGTTTGAGGATTACCGGCGTTGAAGTAACCGATCCCGTCCGAATTGCAGACGAGAGGCCTCGAACCGATGCTATAAACTACATTCCCGCGAGGTCCTACGCGGCTGTCAAGGTCTTCACTGACGAGGGCATTGTGGGGGTATCTCCGGCTGGAGGAAATCCCGTAATCCGCACAATAATCGAGAGTTCTCTCAGGGACATCGTAGTCGGTGAGGACCCATTTGACACTGAGAGGATCTGGGACAGGATGTACTGGCAGGTATTCAACATTGGGAGAAAGGGAGCCGGCATAATCGCGCTGAGCGAACTGGATATCGCGGTATGGGACATAATCGGAAAGAGCGTAGGCAAACCGCTGTTCAAGGTTCTAGGCGGATACAGGGATGTGGTACCCGCCTATGGAAGCGGAATAGACCTCTCATGGCCGATCGATGACCTTGTCAAGGAACAGGCCTCTTTTGTAGAACAAGGTTTCAGGGCCGTGAAGATGAAGGTTGGCAGAAAGAATCCCAGTGAAGATCTGGCACGTGTAAAAGCGGTTCGGGACGCCATCGGCTACGATGTGAAGCTCATGGTCGATGCCAACAACGGTTGGACGGCGAACCAGGCGATCAGGATGGCCAAGAGGTTTGAGCGATATGAGATCTCTTGGCTTGAAGAACCCGTGATGGCTGAGGACGTAAAGGGTCTTGCGAGGGTCGCCTCGGCAACAGAGATTCCGATCGCGGCCGGGGAGAGCGAATACACCAAATGGGGATTCAAGCAGCTCTTTGAGTCTGGAGCCATCGATATCGTTCAGGCCGACGTGGGGAAAGTGGGTGGAATTACGGAGTGGCGGAAGATAGCCTCGATGGCTCAAGCCTGGAATCTTCCCATGGCTCCTCACGCAGAGACACATGTATCAGCGCATATTGTGGCCTCTGTTCCTAACGGCATGATTGTCGAGGTTTTCCAGCCTCTTCCAGAATTCCAATACTTCAAGGGCTTAGTTGAGGCAAAGCAGGGTCTAATACAGCTGCCCGATAGCCCCGGTCTAGGCATAGAAATAGATGAAGAGGCTGTCAAGGCTGTCAAGCCGATACCCGAGATAATGTCGACTCGAACAAGCCCACCTTACCTGTAGCGGTGGGATCTGGTTTCGAACAGCCTCCTCTCTCTCCAAGCGAACAGGGTGGTGGCGGGTCGGATCAGAGAACGCGATAGAGCAAGAATCGCTGTTTCCCCTCTAGTCCTAAGTATACCCTGAGAAAGACTAGGGCATCTCCCACCGATAGTCTTAATAGATGTCTCTCTGATTCGTTAGGTTGCAGCTGCTGGGGGTCGTCCTGTGAGGGATAGCGTTCTTCTCGGCTTTTCCTGCTAAGCGAAGTGTCAGAGACCGATCTCTCAATTCCAGCTGTTGTATACGTAGTAGATTGTTAGGTGACTTGATTGAAGATTAGAAAAAGCCATTCGAGCAATACCTTGAACATCGACAGAGAGGATTTCCGCCTTCCCAGGAGAGTCTATATCTATGACTGCACTCTGAGGGACGGCGAGCAGACTCCTGGCGTAGCCCTAACCGTCGAAGAAAAGGTAACCATTGCCAGGCAACTTGAGAAGCTGGGTGTCGACATAATTGAGGCAGGTTTCCCAGCGAACTCCGAGGGAGAGATGGATGCCGTACGTAGGATCTCAAAGGAGGTCTCCAACTCGCGAGTCTCAGGCTTGTCAAGGGTGCTGAAGAAGGACATAGATGCTTGCCTCGATTGTGATGTAGACTTAGTTCACACTTTCGTCTCCACCTCGGATGTCCATCTGAAGTATCAGATGAAGAAGACTCGGGAGGAGATCTACTCGATGGCGGTCGAGGCGGTAGAATATGTGAAGGAGCACGGTGTACCCTGCCTCTTCTCCGCGATGGACGCGACTAGAACTGAGATGAGCTATCTCTTAGAGATCCTTAAAGGAGCGGAGAAAGCCGGTGCTGACATAGTCAATATTCCGGACACCGTTGGCTTCATGGTTCCAAGCTCTATGAGGAAGTTCATGGGACGCATACGTGACGAGATCCATGTAGTTCTGGACGTTCATTGCCACAACGACTACGGACTGGCAGTAGCCAATACCCTAGCGGCGGTAGAGGCAGGTGCCGATGAGGTTCAAGTCACTGTCAATGGTATAGGTGAACGGGCAGGTAACGCGGCGCTTGAGCCCATCGTGGCTGCGCTCCTGACGACATATGATGTAGATGTGAACATCGAACCGAAGTACCTGACCGAGACGTCTCAACTAGTGGAGAGATACACTGGGGTAGCTCTCAGCCCTTGCACGCCCATAGTTGGAAGGAACGCGTTCGCACATGAGAGCGGCATTCACGTGCACGGTCTCATTGGAAAAGCCTCCACCTTTGAGCCGATTGAACCGGAGGATGTGGGGCAGAAGAGGCGGTTTGTCATCGGCAAGTTGACGGGAAGGCACTCAGTAAGAGTGGCTCTGGACGAACTCGGAATCACGGAGGTCCCCGAAGAGTCGCTGCTTAAGATCACTAGGCGGGTCAAGGAGCTTGCGGAGAGGAACAAGCTGGTCAGCGATGTCGACCTTCTATCGATCACAGAGGATGTAATGCAGACCAAGATGTTCCATCCATATGTAACGTTGGAAGAGCTGGTCGTCACCACAGGCCTGAACATTCCCCCCTCTGCCACGGTCAAGCTGAAGATCAACGGAGAAGAGAAGATCGGTCAAGGCACAGGAGTCGGACCTGTAGACGCCGCGGCGAAAGCGATCGAAGAGATCGTCGGACCCATCGCGAATCTGCGCCTCCAGAAATTCGACCTCAGTGCCCTTACTGGGGGAACCGATGCGCTAGGTGCTATCCGAATCTCGGTCGAAGACAGGCAGAAGAACGTCTTCGAGGCGAGCGCGGTTCACGAGGACATCGTTGTTGCATCCGTGAACGCGTTCGTTCAAGCGCTCAACAAGGCGATGTATGCAGCAGACAAATCCAAGTAGACCGCGGCTACCTCCGTTGACTGGGATGGAGGGAGAACTATTAAAGAGCAAAACGCTCTATTGGTTCAGCACAGTTCTCAAGGTGTGTTGAAATGCGGTCTGAGATCACCTACTTTGATTCCCCTGGACCAGAGAACACCGAGCAGGTGCTGTCTTTGGCTAAGGAGCGAGCCGAAAAACTAGGGATACGCAATGTCATCGTCGCCACAACCTCTGGAAAAACCGGCGCACTTGCTTCGAAAGTCTTCGAAGGATACGACCTAGTCATAGTCTCACATCACACAGGCTTCAACTTGCCAGGCGAACAAGAACTCCGAGAAGAGTTCCGCAACGAGATCTTCGCAAAGGGAGTGAAGATACTGACCACTTCACATGCGCTTAGCGGCGTTGAGCGCGCGGTGAGAAAGCAGCTGGGCTCCATACTGCCACTGGAGATAATGGCTCACACCCTCAGACTCTTTGGGCAGGGCATGAAAGTATGCGTTGAGATCACCGTGATGGCAGCTGACGCCGGACTAGTCCCGATCGATAGAGACGTAATAGCTATCGGGGGGACCGGCGGAGGAGCGGACACGTGTACACTGATCAAGCCTGCACACTCCAACAACTTCTTCGACCTAACCGTCCGCGAGATCATCGCAAAGCCGAGAACCCGCTAGCCCGTTGACCACGGTGTCTCCAAACAGCAATCGGTACCTGCATGCACATGCCTACGAACGTATAGCCCAAATCCTCCTGATGAACGGTTTCGATCTGCGTAGACATGGCGGAGACTTCTTCATCCGAAGAGACGGAAGATTCGTCTGCTTCCTCTCCTTTCAACCCTTGGAGGGCAAGGTTTACGTTGAGACCATGCGTTGGAATCCTGAGGCTGACCGGGCGGTCAAGGACATAATCCGACTCCTTGCCGACTCAGGGATCTCCATGAATACTGTATTCCTTCAGTCTCGCGTCTAGATCACGGTAGACTCCTGATGAAAGCCTATATACTGTTGGGGTCCTCTAGAAAGATTTGGAACCTGGGCCGGTGGTCTAGCCTGGTAGGACATCGCCTTGACGTGGCGAGAATCGCTGGTTCAAGTCCGGCCCGGCCCATCCACTTTTCACCAGAAGCATTTCAATCCTCATCACTATCGGTCTCAGCCGGAAGTCACTAGAAGCTCAGCTAGGGTTTCCGCAGCCAACCTCTTCCAGCTTTGTAGCCCGGAGGTTGGTTTTGGTCAAAAGGTGAAGTCCAAAACCGCGAGACGACTGCTATGTTCTCAAATGAAGTGAGACCGGTGGCTTCCAGTGGGTTTTGAAGGATTCAGGAACTTTGCGCTGACTCAGAAAACTTAAAGTATTCTGCCTGAAATGATCCGAAATGTGCCGTGGGATCCGCCGAGCATCCTGAAAAGGTGCGTGGAACGGTAGCTCAGCCTGACATGGTCTTGGGCTATGGAGAGCGCCCGGCTGAAGGGCCCTGCTCTGAGACCGGGTTGTCGCCGGTTCAAAACCGAGAGAGCTTCTCTCTTGGGGAAATCCCGGCCCGCGGCACCATCAAGCTTTATAGTGGGTCTACAAGATTCCTCGTTGCTGTCCTGCGGTCGTAGTCTAGTCTGGTCTAGGACATCGGCCTGCCACGTCGACGACCCGGGTTCAAATCCCGGCGACCGCACCAACCTCCATAGAACATTACTCTGGCACCGCAAGGTCTGGGCATATAGACGGGCAGCGTGGACAATTGATGAACTTGATGAAGATGTATTGGCGCCATACAAGAAACGAGGTGTGAAGGGTTTGCAGTCACTCCCGAATATCGGTCCGTCTTCAGCCGTCTTCATAGCTGAGAGACTCGACAAAATCAACTTGACCGGAAGAAAACCAATATCTGGCAAGGTCTGAAGGGGGTTCTCTGATATGACAGTTCATCGTATTGTTAGATTTCAATACACATGCGAGGGAGAGTGAGCTGTGGGGTCTTCATTGAAGCGAGAGATTGGATTGTTTGAGGCGATAGGTTTTGGCGTAGGCATAATCTTGGGTGCAGGAATCTATGCCTTGATAGGTCCTGCTGCCGAGATGGCTGGAAATGCTCTCTGGATGTCCTTCGTACTTGGGGCTATCATCAGCTCTTTCACCGGACTGAGTTATGCTGAGCTTTCCACGATGTTTCCTGAGGCAGCAGCCGAATATGTCTATGCTAAGAAAGCGTTCGGGAAGGAGTTGTGGGCATTCCTGTTGGGATGGCTGATAATTTTCGCTGGTGCTGTATCAGTTTCCACGGTTGCCATCGGCTTTTCAGGGTATCTACGATCATTCATAGATATGCCAACTTCTGTTACGGCCTTATTGTTGATCGGGATGCTTTCCTTCCTGAATTTCCTCGGGATTGAGGAATCTTCGAGGGTGAATATCATGTTCACGGCAATTGAGGTTGCAGGGTTGGCGTTGATAATATTCTTGGGTCTAGGACGCTTTCCTAATGTTGACTATCTTGCGTCTCCGACAGGTCTCCAGGGAATCTTCGCGGGAGCTGCTTTGATCTTCTTCGCATACCTAGGTTTTGAAGACATTGTCAATATCGCGGAGGAGATCGAGGATCCCCAGAAAAATATTCCGAGAGCTCTAATCTTCTCAATTATAGTCGCCACGGTCTTCTATGTCCTTGTAGCGGTGTCTGCTGTTAGTCTGGCAGATTGGAGGATTCTAGGAGGGTCGGATGCACCATTGGCTTACGCTGCTTCCACAGTTCTCGGCGGGAATGCGTTCTTCGTCCTATCCATCATAGCCCTTTTCGCCACCGCAAACACCGTATTGATTCTGTTGATGGTTGGTTCCAGAATGGTCTATGGAATGGCTAGAGATGGCTCCTTGCCCAAGATATTCTCTATCGTTCACGAAGAAAGAGGTACGCCATGGATCGCAATAGTGGCTGTAATGTTGCTCTCGATGCTTTTTGCGGCAATTGGCGACATCCGGCTGATCGCAGGCGTGACGAATTTTGCAACGTTCACGATCTTTGCCCTTGTAAATCTCTCATTGTTATCGTTGAGGTACAAACAACCCGACCTTGAGAGACCGTTCAAGGTGCCCTTCAATATAGGGAGGTTTCCTGTGGTAGCATTTCTAGGGGTGGCCTCATGTATCTTCTTCGTATTCCACATCGATCTGCTAGCAGTCATGATTGGATTCCTTGCATTAGTTGGCGGCGTTCTCATGTACGGTATTCTTAATCTGAAGAAGATAGTCGAGAAGTAAGTGGAGAATCTCCCAGCTCCTATCTTTCAGGAATCGTGACGACTTGTATTCTTGGCGTCTCCCGTTGAATCAACAGATTAGTTCCGCGCAAGGCTGTCAATAGGATTACGAGTGTGCTAAGCGCAAAGGAAAGCACCACTTGTATCTCGTCTGGGTCTGACTTGCGCTTTTCTACAGTTCCAAAGGAAAGAGCGTTCTAGAAATATTGTACTTACCTGAAGTCCCTGGAGCAATTTCTTTTCGAAAGACGGTCGAGACCTTTGCTTCTCCGCCATAAAGCCTGCTCAGTATCTCTCTTACCTCTTCACCTAGCTCATGTTTGTCTACACGCCGGGTTACCAAGTGTAAGCGATAACCATCCTTGGAATACTGATCTAACTTATACTCGTCGACCCCTTCCAAAGTGCTCAGGGCATTGTCCAGTTGTCGAAGAGTCACTATTCTGCCTTCGCAGGTCAAAGTCACATTCTTGACTCTGCCCTCAATTGCAGAGAGAATCAAACCCGAACGTCTGCCACAGGGACAACTGCCATGCTCATCCAGGCGAACCAGATCCTCCAAATCAAGACGAACCATGTAGTACCAAGGATTATTGAAAGTGGTTACAAGGATCCTGCCGAGAACCGAGCCGCCTTTTCCCGGCTCTATTGGTTGGAAATCCACCCGGCAGAACTCGCTGTTCTGATGAAATTTTCCCTCCTCACACTCCATGAATACGTATCCGGTCTCTGTCGACCCATGGGAGCTTGCTATTGGCACATCAAAAACCTGGCGAATCTGCTGATAATGGAATCTTGTCGGATACTCGTAGGTAAGAACGATAGCTCCTGGCTGAGAAACCGTCTTCTCAGACGCGACGATGTAGCGACACAACTTAGCCAATAATGAGGGATTGGCCTCAAGAATCACGGGTTCAAACGCTTCAAGTTCTCCAATCATTCTATCCATATATCCAGGTGTCCAAGATGATGGGTTCGTCTTTTCATTGAGAAAGAGAAATCGTGATAGGCGGCGTTTCTCCATTGGAAGCGTAACATCGTCCGAGATGGGGCCTACATTTAGGGGGCTGGCGAGGATCGCTTCCCTGTGATCGCCGGTGGCGATCTCTGCAATTCTGGAATTAAGTTTCCAGGATGATCTTTCCGAGGCGTTCCACCATTCTTGGTTCCAGATAACAGTCACACTTCCATCAGTGGTTCCACTAGTCTTGACGAGCTCTACCTGTCCATTGGCCAAGCCGAGATTGATATCACGGTTGCGTGGGAGAAAGTCCTGAGGGCGATGTTTCCGGATGTTTTTCCTGGTCAAAGATGGCATTGCTGCGTAACGGGCATCAACAGAATGCTCTTGTCCGGGGTCAAAGACCTGCCATGAACGGTAAGCAGCGACCTCGTCGAGCGCTGTCTCCAGTACAATCAAAGAGCGCCTATGATAATCTGCGGAGAATAGTCCTTCAGGTGGAGACGATAATGGATTGTCATCACCGTTATCCAAGGCGCCAGCCTCTTCATGCTCTCCATAAGTGCGGTCTTTTCGAGAGCTCGAACTGATCCATGGGCTTCCTTATATCTTGTACCTTTGCAGGAGATAGCCTCAGATTCACTTAGGACGGGATCAAGATGTTGGAGAGGTGGCTGAGATGCTTGATCATGTTTTCAGATTCGGACATATGTTCTTCTCAGAAGCCTGCACACACATCGACCTGAACGACTTCCCGAGAGAGTCTCTGATGGCCAGATCTCGCTAGTAGATTCCATACTTTGGCTTGGTCGACTCCTGTTTCCCGCAAAGGATATTTTGCAGACCTTGTTCAAAGAGGTCTGTCGCGACCGTGGTCTAGACTGGTCTAGGACGCTGGCCTTCCAAGCCAACAACCCGGGTTCAAATCCCGGCGGTCGCACCAATGAGATGCTTTGTTTTTGTTTTCCTGCTTTCTCTTGAACTCTTCAAAGAAGGAAGATAGCCTCGTAGTACTGGACGTCTCGAGTCGAAGATCAAATCGGTCACGAGGGTCCTAAGGCGCTGGTATGAGAAGAGGTAAGCATCACTTCATTCTAAGGATCCGTTCAGGCGCAGAGGCTCCCCTTTCAATGTACCCGTGTGTTCGTTGTTGTCTACAACGATCGCCCCGTTGACGATGACCTTATGGATGCCCTCAGGATACCGGCGAGGGTTCTCCCAAGTGGCATTGCTCCTAATCTTCATGGGGTCCCATACGACGATGTCTGCGTGCATCCCAGGTCTGAGTAGTCCCCTACCCATGAGTTTCACCCTCTGAGCGGGCAGTCCGGTGCACTTCCTCACCGCCTCCTCAAGGCTGAGAACGCGATCCTCAATGACCCATTTCCTGAAGAAATAGGCAAGTTGACCATAGGCCCTCGTCGTGCCCTCCGTTACAGGCATTTCGGAGAGAGGGCCCTGCGGTGAATCATTCTCGGAGTCGATGGTCACGGAGCAGTTGGGGTGAAGAAGGGAGGATTCGGTGTCCGAGAGGCTCGTGATCCCGACCGCACCCCAGACTCTCTTGAAGTTCTCTCCTTCTGCGACCAGGATGTCGATGAGGGCGTCGAAAGGATCCTTTCCCGTCAGCTTTCCGATTTCTCTTAAGTTCATCCCATTGAATTGGGGGCTTCTTTCACAATGGGCGAGGAGGACCCTATCCCAGGGGTCGAGGAGTCCACGCTTCCCAGCTAGGATTGGGCCATACTGACGGTTCGGGAGATCCTGTCTCAAATACTCGACGACTTTGCGGTCTTTCAGCATCTCCAAGGTGATCTTTCCTCCCTTCTTGGTATACTTGCAGCCTGAGGTTATGGGTTGGACTATTGAGCAGCCGGACCATCCGACCCCCTTCTCGTCGATTGTCCAGGGGACTTGGTTGAACCCTATATCTATGCCTCTCTCGCGGGCATCATCAACCAATTCAACAATATGTTTTGCTTTTCCGTCCGATGGGAACCTCGCACCCCAGTGCGCGCCCTCAACGGGGATTCCTGCCCGCTCACCGATTTCCACTGCTTCCTGCGCCGCTGCTACGACTTGGACATCCCTACTTCTGACATGTGTGGCATATATTCCGCCATACTTGGCTGCTATCTTGCACAGCTCTACCAAGTCGTCGATTCTGGTCAACGTCTGAGGATCGAATTCTAGTCCAGAGGAGAGGCCGAAGGATCCCTCCTCCATAGATCCTGTCTCTTATACACATCTCCGAGCCCACGAGACCGTACTAGATCT